>JAYVJV010000066.1:0-9870 GCA_043769005.1 Polaromonas sp.
ATGTCGCGCGTCATGCCGCCGGTTTGCCGCTCCAGGTGAAAGCGCAGGCTCAAAGCGTGCAGGTGCTCAAAGGTTTCCAGCGCAATGGTGCGCGCCGTGCCCTGCGTAGCCTTGGCAAACACCAGCTCGCGCAGCTCAGTAAACAAAGACGTTGACAAGCGCAGCGCCGCATAGGCCAGCAGCAGCGCCATGGGCACCACCAGCACCACCTGCGGGTCGCCCGGCTTGATGGCCAGGGCATCGACCAGGTCTTTGAGCAAGAGCGGCACGCTGACGTTGGCCACCTTGGCCCCCACCATAAAGCCCAGCGCCGCCAACACCCGCCATTTGTAGCGCCACAGGTAGGGAAACAGGCGCTTGAGCGTGGCCCAGTCGGACTGCGGTTTGACAGGAGCCTGGGGTGGGGTGGAGCCGGACGGGTTGGCCGCTAAAGTGGGCGCAGGATTTCCAAGGGAACGCATGGGACAATATCTCAATCAACGTGGTGTGATTCACCACTTAACCCCAGATTGTGCCTATGTCTACCAACTCAAGTGCTGCCGTGCCATTACCCACCCACAACGAACTGGTGCTCAAGGTCATCCCCATGCCCTCCGACTGCAACGCCAATGGCGACATCTTTGGCGGCTGGGTCATGGCCCAGGTGGACTTGGCAGGCTCCGTCCTCCCCGCCCGCGTCGTGCGTGGCCGCATGGCCACCGTGGCGGTGAACGAATTTATCTTCAAGCAACCCGTGCGGGTGGGCGACATCCTGAGCTTCTTCTCCGAGATTACGCGGATTGGCAATACCTCGGTGACGGTGAAGGTCGAGGTGTATGCCGAGCGCTTTCGCTCGCAGGGCAGCTATGTCAAGGTCACCGAGGCATCGGTGACGTATGTGGCGATTGACGAGAATGGCAAGCCTACTCCGGTGCCGAAGGGCTGACGTTTTGTATGACTAATTGGGCTGTAGGTCAGTAAATACTTGCGTAAGAAGCTATTGAATATATAGCGCATGGATTGCACTTGAATTGCGGCGGGATGTGTGAAGATGCCATGCACGCAGACGCATGACCACGCGGGCGGCATAGCGTTTGCAAATCGCCCTCATACTGGGGTACCAGAAATCGGTCAATTTGCAAACGCTATACCGCCTTCATGCGCAGTAGCGCGCTACCTGTAGTTGCCGGAAAGTTATTGTCCAGGTGACGGGTAGCACGCGAGTTACTTCACCCGGCTCAGGCGTTCACCCATGCGAGTTTGCCAGCCCGCGCCGGTTGGTCGCCACCGCTCAATGACATCGACCAGCGCGCAGTCGATCAGGCGGATTAGTGAACACGCTTTGTCTACGCCAGCGTCGGAAGCCTGTGCAGCACCTCCTGGGCTGTCTGTTCATAGGCAGTGGCCAGTTGCAGCACCCCCAAGTCGTCCTGCGGCTTGCCGATGATTTGCATGCCCATGGGCAAACCAGCATCGCTAAAGCCGCAGGGGATGCTGATGCAGGGCAGGCCTGCAAAGGTGGCGTAGATCACGCCTTCCATCCAGCGGTGGTAGGTGTCCATGCTACGCGCGCCGTTGGCCGTCATGATCTGCTGGGGCCAGCGCTGCTCGACTGCAAAGGGCCACACCTGGGTGCTGGGCAGGGCGAGGTAGTCAAACTTTTCAAACAGGGTGAGCAGGTGCTGGTAGAAGCTGCTGCGGGTGGCGCTGGCCTGCATGAACTGAGCGCCCGTCAGGCTTTGCGCGCTGTCGTGCTCCCACAGGGCTTCGGGTTTGATCTGTTCTCTGTTCTTCGGTTGTAGCAGGAAAGGCGCTATGCGCGAGGCGACCAGCGCCTTGCGCCACACCAACCATGCATCCCACACGCGCTCGGGTGCAAAGCCCAAGGCGGTGGGCTCTACCGCGCAACCGATCTGCTCCAGACGCTTTAAACCTTGGCCGCATACGTCCAGAATGCCGCGTTCTGTCGCCAGATAGCCATTCAGGTCACCCAGCCAGCCGATACGTTTATTTTTACCATTAAATTCGGCTGCATCCCTTTGAAAACCAGCGTAAGCAGCTATAGAAAGAGGAGCGCGTGGGTCGAAACCAGACTGCGTCTGCAGCAGCATGGCCAGGCTTTTCACGTCGCGTGCCATGGGGCCTTCGGTGCCCAGCTGCGCTGTCCACACATCGGCGGCGGGCCACATGGGTACGCGGCCTTGGGAGGGGCGCAGGCCAAAGAGGTTGCACCAGGCAGCGGGGTTGCGCAGGCTGCCCATAAAGTCGCTGCCGTCGGCTACGCTGAGCATGCCGGTGGCCAGCGCTGCCGCTGCGCCGCCGCTGGAGCCACCGGGGGTTTTGCTCAAATCATACGGGTTGCGGCTGGTGCCAAACACCGGGTTAAAGCTGTGCGAGCCCAGGCCAAACTCGGGCACATTGGTTTTGCCGATCACGATCGCGCCCGCCGCCTTCATGCGCTGCACCATCAGGCCGTCTTCCTGGGGCACAAAGTCGGCCATCAGGGGGCTGCCCAGGGTGGTACGCAGGCCTGCGGTGGGCGCCAGGTCTTTGATGGCTTGGGGAATGCCGTGCAGCCAGCCCATGGACTGGCCCTTGGCCAACAGGGTGTCGTAGTGGTCGGCTTCTTTCAGCAGTTCGTCCGCATCGCGCAGGCTGACGATGGCGTTGACCTGGGGGTTCACCTGCGCAATGCGTGCAAGCGTAGCGGCCATCAGCTCGCGGCACGACAGGGCCTTGGCATGCAGCAGGCGGGAGATCTCGTGGGCGGGGAGATGGGTGGTTTCCATAGGGACGATCCGTAGGTTTGGGAACACAATGGTCGATTATGACTTTCGGACCTCCTTGTTTCTCGCACTAGAAAACCACCGCCATGAAAACCAGTCTCGCTGATTGCACTGCCACCGAGCTCATTGCCCTGTACCACAGCGGCCAAGCCTCGCCGCGCGAGGCGCATGCAGCGGCGCTGCAGCGGATTGAAAAATTAAATCCCGTTTTAAAAGCTTTTTGCCACTTAGACCAAGAAGCATCAGCGCAAGCAGCTATCAAAAGTGAAGCGGTGTGGGTGGCACACCGCAAAAACGGAACGGCGGTCGGCGCATTGGAAGGCGTGCCCACCTGCATCAAGGATTTAATTCTCACTGCGGGCATGCCCACCCTGCGCGGCAGCCACACCGTAGATGCAGCCCAGGTGTGGGATGTGGATGCCCCCGTGACTGCGCGGCTCAAGGAGGCGGGCGCTGTCATCCTGGGCAAAACCAGCACGCCCGAATTTGGCTGCAAGGGCGAGACCAACTCGCCGCGCACTGGTATCAGCCGCAACCCCTGGGATCCTAGTAAAACCCCCGGCGGCAGCAGTGGCGGCACGGCAGCGGCTGTGGCCGCAGGCATGGTGTCCATCGGCGTGGGCACCGATGGTGCGGGCAGTGTGCGCATTCCGGCTGCCTTTTGCGGCAACTTTGGTTTCAAACCCAGCTTTGGCCGCGTGCCCGCCTATCCGCTGTCGCCCTTTGGCAGCGTGGCGCACCTGGGGCCACACACCATGAGCGTGACAGACGCGGCGTTGATGATGAATGTGATGGCCCAGCCCGACGCGCGCGACTGGACATCGCTGCCCTACGACGGCCTGGACTACCTGCAAGACCTAGGCAAGGGCGTCAAAGGCCTGCGCATCGCCTACTCGCCCACCTTGGGTTTTGCAAAAAATGTACATCCGGAAATCGCTGCGGCGCTGGACACAGCGGCCCAGCAGTTTGAGGCACTCGGTGCCATCGTTGAAAAGCTCGACCCCGGCTTTGAAGACCCGCTGGACATTACTACCGGGCTATGGTTTGTGGGTGCCTGGACGGTGTGGAACACGCTCAGCCTCGCGCAGCAAGCCGTGTGCGACCCCGACTTCAAGGCCGAGGCTGAAATGGGCGCGCAGATCAGTGCGCTGGAGGTTCAGCGGCTGCACCTGCGGCGCGGCGCTTTGGGCAGCCACATGCGCCAGTTTATGCAGCGCTACGACCTACTGCTTACCCCGGCAGTGTCCATCCCCGCGTTTGAGGCAAAGGCTGCGGGTCACTCCCCCATGAACCCGCACGCCATGCTGGGCTGGACCCCCTTTAGTTACCCGTTTAACCTGACGCAACAACCCGCTTGCTCCTTGCCCTGCGGTGTGACGAGCGCTGGCCTGCCGATGGGCTTGCAACTGGTGGGCCCCATGTTTGGTGACGCGCTGGTGCTGCGCGCCGCGCATGCCTATGAAACGGTCAACCCGATAGCGCGGCCCGCGTTGGATTGGGCATGAAATTACCGTTTCGGATCACCCGCACAGCGCTGTGGTTGTGGGCCTTGCCGCTCACGCTGTGCGGCCTGCCGCTGTGGTGCCTGATGCATGTGCAGCAGCGACGCACAGGGCAAAAATATGTATATAACACCACTGTAGCTCATATAAAACAAGCGCAAGCAGCTATTGTATTTATAGCGTACGGAAACACCGCCAAATGGCTGCTACAGCGCCATCCGTTTGGCGAAATGGAGGCCATGGCGATTGGCTGCTGTGTCTTTGCGCAAGATCGGGCTTGCTTGGACCGCACGCTGGCCCACGAGCTGGTGCATGTGCAGCAGGCGCTGCACTGGGGGCCATTCTTTCCAGGCGCTTACGCACTGAACTCGGTGTGGCAAAAATGCTGTGGACACTGTCCGTACACAAACAATTACTTCGAACTACAGGCCAACGACACTGTGAATAAGCACTAAAGAGTTCATTTTCCAAGTCAAAAAACACCTGTAGGTGTTTTCACCTTCCAGGAGCGCCTGCGGACTCGTTAAGCTAGCCGCATCGTTGAGAGGCACGCGATGACGTGCGCATCCAAAAAATCAGATTGTTTATGCTATCCAGACTCAAAGCCAACCCCTGGCACAACACGCAGCCTGCGCTGGAGCCCATATCCAGCCAAGAGCGCCAAGACCTAGTGGCACTGGCCACCTTAGTCCCCCGCAAGTTTGAAGCCTTTGAGGTCTGGCTGCTGGCTTTTTGCGGCCTGTATGGCCTGCTGGTCACTGCGGTGGTCACCCATAGCTCTGCCAGCACCTTTGCTGCCTGCGGGGCCTTTCTGGCCATGGCGGTCTGGCGCTACTACCGTCCTGCGCGCACACAAAAGCAGTGGATGCTGGGTGCTTTTATGGCCCTGGCCATCGTCGGCGGTATTTATGCCGACCCCAGCTCGGGCGGCAGCGTGGGGCCGTATTTGTACCTGCTTTTGCTGATGGCCGTGGTCTATCCTTTGTTAATGGACTCAACTTTTGCCTTGGTGTATGCCGTGTGCCTAATTTTGCTGTACTTTTTTGCTGGCCAGCACCGACTGGGCGAGGTGAGTAAAGAGCTATTTTTATTGCGCGCCGTGTTACTGATGGGCCTGTGCGCACTGTCGACGCGTTTTGGTGTGATCATGCGCCAGGTAGAGCACAGCGTAGAGCGCCTGCGCCACGACATTGCCAGCCTGGCCTATAACGAACATGGTTTGGTGCGCTATGGCAGCCGTTCACTTACGCTATGCCACCAAACCGCCAAGCCTTGCACCTTGGTGCTGCTGTGTATGCCGCGCGACTGGTTCAGCCCCTTGCATATGGGCGGCAATAGCAGCGATTATTCTGCTAAAGAATCGCCCAAGGTGCAGATTCAGGCCTTGCGTGATATGGAGCATAGCCTGAGCAGTGCATTGCCTGGCGATGCCCTGGTGGCACGCAGCCAGCAAGGCGATTGGGTATTGTTGGTGCCGGGATTGAACCGCCTGGCGGTAATTACCAAGCTAGAAAAAACCTTTGGCAGGCCGATACAACTGTTGTTTGGCCCGCGCAGTGAAGAAATGTTTGTGGCCCTCACACCGTGCGCAGTAGAGAGCATGGGCAGCGATGACCGCATCGACAAAATGCTGGCCCGTGCTTACGATATCTGGCAGCGCGGTGTGCGCACGGGAGCGGTCGATCTGACCGGATAAGCCACCAGGCGCTGAAGTAGGGGTACTCCAGCGCCGGGGGTGCTTTAAGCTTCTGGCGGAATGCGCAGTTTCTGGCCTGGATAGATTTTGTCAGGGTGGCTGAGCATGGGGCGGTTGGCTTCAAAAATCAGCGGGTACTTGCTGGCGTTGCCATAGTACTCTTTGGCAATCGCGCCCAGGGTGTCGCCGCGCACCACGTCGTGGTACTGGCTCTCATCGCCGCCGTCGGCAGCGCTCATCAGGTTTTCTACGCTGGTTACGCCCGACACGTTGCCGCAGCACAGGCTGACTTTTTCTACCGCCTCTTGCGTAGGTGCCTCACCTTGTACGGTCACTTTGCCGGACGCGCCGTCAAAGTCCACCATCAAACCGGTTTCGCCCAAATTTTGCGACTCGATGTAGGTTTTGATGCCGCGTGCGGCTTCGACATTGAGCTCCAGCAGCGACGGCATGGCTGCGGGGTTGGCAGCCGCTGCCGCTGCCGCCTCTTCTACTTTTTTGCTGCCAAACAATTTCTCGCCTGCTTCTTTGATAAAACTAAACATGCCCATGGTGATGCTCCTGGTTAATGGGTGAAGAAAATGTGATTAGTAAATACTATAGTTCACAACTCGAGTATGCACCTTTTATAAAAATCTGAATCAGGGCATCCCCTGAGCTAAATCAGGCGGCGCAAACATTCATAATACATTCATGACTTTTTTGGCACTTGATGTCGGCAACACACGACTCAAATGGGCGCTCTATGCCCAAGCATGCCCCGGCGCGGCTTTATTGGCCCAGGGCGTTGAATTTCTGGAAAATATTGACACCCTGGCCGAGGGGCCTTGGAGCACGGTTGCCCAGCCCACCAGCATGCTGGGCTGCATTGTGGCGGGCGATGCCATCAAGCGGCGCGTAGAGTCGCAGTTGCAGGAGCGCTGGGGCACGGCCGATGGCTACAGTGAGGGGCATTTTGCGCCGCGCTGGGTGGTCTCCAGTGCGGCGGAGGCGGGCATTGTCAATGGCTACGACCACCCTGCGCGACTGGGCGCAGACCGTTGGGTGGCCATGGTCGGTGCCTGGCACCTCATGCGTTCTCGACTGGCAGCGGGCGAATCAAACAAGCCGCTGGTGGTAGTCATGGTGGGCACGGCAGTCACCGTGGAGGCGCTAGACGAGAGCGGCAAATTTTTGGGCGGTTTTATTTTGCCAGGCCACGGCATCATGCTCAAAGCGCTGGAGTCGGGCACGGCGGGCCTGCATGTGCCCACGGGCGATGTGACCGAGTTTCCCACCAATACCAGCGACGCGCTGACCAGTGGCGGCACCTATGCCATTGCCGGTGCGGTGCGGCGTATGCACCACCATTTGCAGCAGCGCTCGGGGCATAACCCCTTGGTCATCATGACGGGCGGCGCAGGCTGGAAGATGCTGCCCGCGATGGGCATGGACATCGAACTGGTGGACAACCTGATTTTTGATGGGCTGCTGGAAATTGCTGCGCAGCGAAAACTAGGCTAGTTTGTGGCCCCCACGCTTGCTTGGAGCGGCCCGGCGCGCCGCGTTACGCCGCTAACCCATCCACCGCCTGAAACATGGCCTGGCGGGCTTGCGAGACGATCATGCCTTTCCAGTCGTCGGCATCCACATAAAACGCATCTTTGATTTGCTGTTTAATCTGCGCGGCCTGGGCTTGGTCGGCATTGTCGGGGTGCATGTGCAGCCAGTGGTCGGCGCGCAGGGCTTGAATCACCTGCGCTTGGTCTTGCGTGCCGTACTCCATGGCGATCGAGGTGTACTCAGCTTGCGGGCATTCTTCATAGGCTGCGCCCCACATCAGGCCAGTGAGGTAGGACGAGGTGGACGAGCCGTCATAGATCGAGGTGATTGGCGTTTCGCCCGACGGGTTGCCTTGATTGCCCCACCACTTTTTTGCCCGTGCAAAGGCAACCTGGTCGTCGCGGCAGGCAAAAATGCGCTCGCCCACACCGCGTGGGCCCAGGCCAGTGTGCAGGTCGATCCAGGCCAGGCGGGCGCAGCGCGCGCCGTACTGGCGCAGCACGCCACGCAGGGTGGCATTGCTCCAGGTGGGTGCCACGCCGCCGTAAAACAAACCATCGGCATGGGTGTGCTGCCCGCGCGAGATGATGTCTTGCAGAGCTTTCATGCCCTTGGTCTTTATAAAATCAGCGTGAGTAGCTACGTTTTCAGGAGCGGGTGGCCACTGCGCGGGCAGCATCACCGGGTGCAGCTCAGCGTAGCCAGGGTTGACGGGCAGGGCCTTGCTGAAGTCCTGAAAGTTGCGGTTTAAATCCACGTTCTCGTGCGTGACGCGGCGTACATGCGAAAAGCCATGCGGGTTGAGTGCATGGATGTACAGCACCGCTACGCCCGCCGCTTTGGCTTTCGCGCGCCAGTCGGCATCGTGCAGAGCAAACACCTGCACACCGCTGCCGCAGTAGCCCTCCACGCCGTGGCAGGCGCTGCTGACGATCAGCAGTTGCTGGGCATCGGGCGCGCCATCCAGCACCACGTCCATGGCCAGGGTTTCGCCATCGCGCCCCGGCAGCGGGTGGTTCAATGACTGGATAGGCAGGCTGGCGGTAGCGGCCGCTTCGAGGAATTTTTTGCGAGCTTCTTGGTAGCTGGCCGAGAAGGCAGTAGGGATGGAAATCATGCGATTTTTTAGCCCTTTGCCAACCACTCTTCCGTCAGGCGCACCCAGTAAGTCGCGCCCAGCGGAATCAGGTCATCGTTAAAGTCATAGCTGGGGTTGTGCAGCATGCATGGGCCTGCGCCGTGGCCCATCTCGCGGTGGCTGCCGTCGCCATTGGCAATGAACACGTAGCAGCCAGGTTTGGCTTGCAGCATGTAGGCAAAGTCTTCCGAGCCCATCACTTGCTCTTGCGCCAGCACGTTGTCAGCACCGACGATCTTGGTCATCACGCTGCGGGCAAAGTCGGCTTCTTTGGGATGGTTGATGGTCGGCGGGTAATTGCGCACAAACTCAAAGTCGCAGGTCGTGCCGTAGCTGGCGCAAATGCCCTCGGCAATTTCTTTCATGCGCTGCTCGATCAAGTCCAGCACCTCTAGCGTAAAGGTGCGCACCGTGCCTTGCAGCTCGCAGCTGTCGGGGATCACATTGGTGGCCTGGCCGGCGTGGATCATGGTCACGCTGATTACGCCAGCGTCAATCGGCTTCTTGTTGCGGCTGATGATGGTTTGAAAGGCCTGCACCATGGCGGCAGCCACCGGAATCGGGTCAATGCTGTCGTGCGGCAACGCGGCGTGACCGCCCTTGCCGTGGATGGTGATTTTGAATTCGTTGCTCGATGCCATCACCGGCCCGGGGCTGACGGCAAATTTGCCGATCTGCGTGCCCGGCCAGTTGTGCATGCCAAACACCGCCTCCATCGGGAACTGGGTAAACAGCCCGTCCTTGATCATCTCGCGCGCGCCGCCGCCGCCTTCTTCAGCGGGCTGGAAGATCAGGTACACCGTGCCGTCAAAGTTGCGGTGCTTGGCAAAATGTTGGGCCGCAGCCAGCAGCATGGCGGTGTGGCCATCGTGCCCGCAGGCGTGCATCTTGCCCGCGTTTTTGCTGGTATGGGCAAAGGTGTTGAACTCCTGCATCGGCAGCGCGTCCATGTCGGCGCGCAGGCCAATGGCTCTGCTCGACGTGCCGGCTTTGACAATGCCCACCACGCCCGTAGTGCCCATGCCCCGGTGGATGGGGATGCCCCACTCGGTCAGCTTGGCGGCCACCACGTCGGCCGTGCGCACCTCCTGAAAACACAGCTCCGGGTGGGCGTGGATATCGCGGCGGATGGCGGCAATGCCAGCGGCTTGGGTAACGATGGAATCAATGACTTTCATGGTGTGTGCGTCCTTTGGCATAGTGTAGCCGGGCAGGTTTTATTGCGCT
>JAYVJV010000067.1:0-2911 GCA_043769005.1 Polaromonas sp.
CTCTGGGCGCTTAAAGTGACGCTATCGGTGACACTATGGGCGCTGATCGTGCCGTTTTGGTTGTTGAGTGCGCCACTCACCTCGGCGCTCAGTGCTCCGTTACTCACAACTTGGCCGCCTTGGTTGCTTAAGGCCTCTGCTTTGAGTGTGGCCGCGCCCGCTCCCGCTTGGACGATGCTCGCGGCTTTGCCTGTGATGGGGTCACCCACTTGGTTGTTGGTGATGGTTTTAGCGCTGAGGGTGAGTGCACCCGTGCTGCCCTCGCCCACCTGGATAGTGCCGCCCGAGTTGTCTAGCGTGTCTGCAGCGTTCAGGCTGAGCGCACCTGCGTCACTGCTGATTAAACCTTCGGTGTTGAGGATGTTGTGGGCGCTTGCCCTGAGGTCTTTTGCGGCGGCGAGTGTGCCTTGGGTGTTGTTTATCTCACCCTCTGCTTGTACGGTTAAGTCCCCGCCCGCTGTGATCGCGCCGCGGGTGTTGGTGAGTGTGCCTGCGGCGCTTAGAGTTTGACTCTCGGTCGTGCTCATGCGCCCGTGCGTGTTGTCGATGTTTTGTACTGCGGCGGTGATGGTTTTAGCGAGGAGCTTGCCGCCCGCGTTGAGTAAGTCGCCAGACTGAACGCTCAGTTCGTTTAGGTTTAAGCTGCCGCCCGTGTTGTCTAGACCGCTTTTGGCGCTGAGGTTGACCCCGCCTGAGGCGGTGATCTGCCCCGCATCGTTGTGGGTGTGGTCTTTGATACTCAGCACGCCTGCGCTTAAGAGCTCAGACGCGGGTGCGGCGGGGTCGGTGGGAGCAGTGGGCGTGGTCGGCTGGGCGACTTCCACCGTCCCGCCGCCCGCGTCCGTGCTGGGCGGGGTCTCGGGTTGAATTGCCTCAGCGCTTCCAGGCGTGCCCGCTGCGGGCACGTCCTCTGCGGGGGTCTCTGCGGTGGTTTGGGCTATCGCTCCAATGTGGCCATTTTCTTGATTGGAGAGCGTGCCACTCTCTAGGCTCAGCGCTTGGCTGCCTGTTTGCTGGATCTTGCCGCGCCTGTTGTCTAGGCTGTCTGCCGTGATGTCTAGGCGCTTTGCGTTCAAGGTGCCGTTTGCGTTGTCTATGTTCTTGGCCGCTATTTGGAGCTCACGCCCCGCGGCAATGAGGCCTGTGTTGTGCAGTAAACCTGTGTTTTGCAGGAGGCCTGCACCGCCGCCTTGCTCACCCCCACCCACTGCACCCCCACCCTGACCCTCCCCCGCTGGGGGAGGGAAGAGAGGTAGTTGGACTTGGACGTTTTGTTGGGCTGAAATGGTGCCGCTGTTGGTGAGGCTCTGCGCTTGAATGGCGGTGTCGTGAGCCTTGCTGCTGTTGACTATCAGCCCTGTGTTGACCAAGTCGCCGTTGGCTTGGATGGCAATGTGCCCCGCACTTGCCCCTATCTCGCCCGCGTTCCTGACTCCTACACCGGCTTCTGTGCCGATGAGGGTGATTTTGCCGGCGTACATGCCGCCGAGTGCGGAGACGTCTATCCCGAATTGGGGTGCATTGCCTGCTGGGGTGGTTTGTGCCGCAGTCTGCGCCCTACTCTGCGTGCTTTGCCCCGCACGGATGCTTGCCGTGCCTACCCCAGCGTTTACGCTTAAGTCGCTCGCCCACAATCCCGCGTTGACCTCCAGCGCGCGGGTGAGGATGTCGGTGAAGTCCGCTCTGCGGTTGTCTAGCCCTGCCCCGTTGATGGTGATTTTACCGCCCGTCACCGTGAGGTTGATTTTGCCGGCATCTATGCCTGTGCCTATGCCAGTGACTTGTCCCGTGGTGAGCGTGGCTCTACCCGCGTTGATGAAGCCGCCGCCCGCAATATTGAGTCCGCTGGGGTTGGCAATCACAATGTCTGCTTTTTGCCCAGCAATCTCAATGTAGCCGTTGATGTTGCTGGGGGCGGAGGAGTTGACTTCGTTCAAGATGAGCCGCGCCCCGCCGCCCGCCAACCACGGGTTGGCCGCTATCCAGCCCGCAAGCTCCGTTTGGCTTAATTGTCGCCCGTTGTTCATCACCACCCCTCTGCCGCTCACGTCAAATTGGATGTAGATGTTGCGAGAAATCCCGTTCGCGTCCGGCGTGGTGATGTTGACGACCGGAATGCCGCTCCCACTCATCAGCACCGTGGGCTGGTATTTGCCCAGTGCGCGTTTGTCGGCGACTATTTGGGCGGTGGCGGGGGTGAGCGCGGTGAGGCCTAGAATGATGAGGCTGGCGGCTACCGTGGTTTTAAGGGGGAGTTCTTTAAACCCACCCGTGGGATACAGGTTTAGCCCGATTTGTGTTTGCAAAGCAAACGCCATGAGGGCGTTCCTGTATCCCACAGTGCTCGCCGCAGGAGCACCTATGTTTGCAGGCGCAGATGCAGATGCTAAACCAGCGGTTGAGGTCTCCCCTGCCTCACCACTGCCCGCTCTCCCCACCCGCGAAGCCACCTCAGAGACCGCCATTAAACATCCGCGCAGCTTGTTGAAGATGAGTTTGAAAGCGGTTTTATTCATGGGGCTATCCTATCAGTTAATAAATGTGTATGAAGAAAAATAGTCTGCAAAAGTACCATTAAAGTACCATTGAATTTAAAACGCCCAGTTCAAATTAAAGCCGTAGGCCTTGTTTGCGCTTTTAAAATCTTCGTGTTTTTTATAAGGCCAGCCCACAAAGACATCGTATGTGAGGTTTTTTATCGGCGCACCTAAATAAGGCGCAAGTGGCTCACCGCTGCCGCGCAAACCCACCGCAAAGCTTTGTAACAGCGGGGTCACCATCCAATGGGCGCTGTCGCCGCCCACGCGCCCGTAGTCGTAGGCGATAAAGAATTCTTGCTTAGCCACGCCCAGCTCCACACCCAGCTCATTGCGCCCGCTCCAGCCGCGCTCCGCACTGAGCACCATCTGCC
>JAYVJV010000068.1:0-13907 GCA_043769005.1 Polaromonas sp.
TTGGCGCTCAACCAAGGGGCCAAGCGTGGCGGCTTTATCCACGACACGGGCGAGGGTTCCATCAGCGTGCACCACCGCGTCAATGGGGGCGATTTGACCTGGGAGATTGGCTCGGGTTACTTTGGTTGCCGCAACGAGGACGGTAGCTTCAACGCCGACAAGTTTGCTGCCAACGCACACGACCCGCAGGTCAAAATGATTGAGCTCAAGCTCAGCCAGGGCGCCAAGCCCGGCCAGGGCGGCGTGCTGCCCGGCCCCAAGGTCACGCCTGAGATCGCGGCGGCGCGCGGCGTGCCTGTGGGTGTGGACTGCGTGTCGCCTTCTTCGCACAGCGCCTTTAGCACGCCGATTGAGATGCTGCAATTCATCTCCAAGCTGCGCACGCTGTCGGGCGGCAAGCCCACGGGTTTCAAGCTGTGCATTGGCCACCCCTGGGAATGGTTTGCGATTGTGAAGGCCATGCTGGAGACCGGTATCACACCGGACTTTATCGTGGTGGACGGGGCCGAGGGCGGCACCGGCGCTGCGCCGCTGGAGTTTACCGACCATGTGGGCGCGCCGCTGCAAGAGGGCCTACTGCTGGTGCACAACACCCTCAAAGGCGTGAACCTGCGCGAGCGTGTGCGCCTGGGCTGCGCGGGCAAGGTCATCAGTGCCTTTGACATCGCCCGCATGATGGCGCTGGGCGCGGACTGGTGTAACTCTGCCCGTGGTTTTATGTTTGCGCTGGGCTGTATCCAGGCGCAAAGCTGCCATACCGGCAACTGCCCTACGGGGGTGACCACACAAGATGCCCACCGCCAGCAAGCCCTGCATGTGCCCACCAAGGCCGACCGGGTGTTTAACTTTCACCAAGAGACGCTGAAAGCTTTGCGGGACATGGTGCAGGCCGCAGGCCTGAGCCACCCCGGCGCAATCACCGCGCACCACATTGTGCGCAGACTGGACGACAGCCAGGTGCGGTTGCTGGTGAATTTGATGCCACAGGTGAACGCTGGTGCGCTACTGAAAGAGGAGCTACTGGCGAGCCAACACAATGTGTTCAAGCTGTACTGGCCGCTGGCGCAGGCGAGCAGTTTTGCGGCGCGGACGGCCTAATGCAACCCAGCGTGCATCGTTTCTAGCTGAAACGGCTGCTGCGTTGTGGGCTGCACTGAGGTCTGTGAAAAGGGAGGGCGGGTTGTAGGCGGCTGCGAGTGCGTTAAATTGACAGTGGGCAAACCCACCCGCTTTGGGCTGGTGGTGATAGCGCGGCAGGCAAACAACACATACAAGTCGCGTTGCAATAAATCTGGCTGCTGCGGAAATGCATCTACCAGGCGTTGGTAAGAGCAGGGCTCCTGTCCCAACAACTCCAGCAGTGCCACATGACGCGGATAAATCATGGAGGGTCGCACACGGGGTGGCTGACGCAGATAGATCGGTAACTTGCGGTACCGCTCGGGCAAGTCAATTACAGGATTGTGAAGCGCGTAGAGCCAGGCCAGCTCCTCCATCGACCACATTGCAAAGCCCTGCGGCATGCTGTTGGCCGAAGCAGGGCGAGACAGCCAGTCGGCCTCTTCCAGCTCAGAGGGACGTGGCCCATCGCGCAGCATGACGCGTTGTTGCGGCACATCAACGATCGCCTCCAATACACTGCGACGCACCAAATGAAAGGTGTGACGATCGTCCAGCTCGTTGCGACGCTCCAGCAGTAACTGCGCCATGGTAAAGAGCGCACGCAAGGAGCGCAGCGAGGCTTCAAAAAATTCCAGCGCGCTTCGCATACTCTCGCTGTCGCCCAGCACCACATTTGGTGTGTTGTGCGCCACAGCGGAGTGAATGGGAAAACTGACCTCACCTACCAGCGCATAGGGAATACTTAACTCACTGAGGTTCACACCCACAAGATCGGTATGCTTTGCATCAGTCGAAAAACGCAAAGTTTGCAGCGCGTCCATGCGAGCCTGCTGCGTATTAAGCAAGAGTGCATTAGCTTCGCGGTAGTCCGTGATTTGCCAAAGGCTGGTGTTTGTGGTGTTGTTATTTTTGGCTGCGCGTTTATCTACTGGAGCAGCAGCGCGCAGGGCAAGAAAGCTCTCGACCAGCGCGCGCTGCGTGGCCGAGAAGCCTAAAAGACCTAAATTCAAGCGCGGATGCAACATGCGAAACCTTACCTCTGTTACCGTTTCAAGTTCAGCTAAATGCCTAGTTGAGACGTTATTTTAGAAATAAAGTTCTCAAAATATCAGTGAAAAAATATACTGTGTGACCTTTTTGGCTAAATTGTTAGCAATGTGATTCTTATTTGTTACGAATCCGTGCAGCAAGTGCCACCAGCAGCAGCACCGGGATGCCCAGCAACGAGGTGCCAATGAAGAAAGCGCTATAGCCATAGGCATCCACAAAATCGCCTGAGAAACCTGCAATAAATTTAGGCAGCAAAAGCATCATCGAGCTAAACAGCGCGTACTGCGTGGCCGAGTAGTTCACATTGGTCAGGCTGGACAGGTAGGCAATGAAGGCCGCCGAGGCGATGCCACTGGACAGGTTGTCAGCAGAGATCACCCACACCAACGCATTGACATCATGCCCGCGCGTGCCCAGCCAGGCAAACAGCAGGTTGCTCACGGCGGATAACACTGCGCCCAGCATCAACACCCGCATCACGCCCAGGCGCATCGACAGCACGCCGCCGATGAAGGCACCCAGCAGGGTCATGACGACACCAAACACTTTCGTGACAGCGGCCACCTCGTCCTTGGTGTAGCCCATGTCTACATAAAAGGGGTTGGCCATGATGCCCATCACCACGTCGCTGATGCGGTAGATGGCAATCAAGGCCAAAATAAGTGCGGCCTGCCATTGGTAACGCTGGATGAAGTCAGCAAAGGGCTCGACCAGCGCGCTCTTGAGCCATTCCTGCACATTCTTGGCCTTGGGCAGCTCTTTGCGCACGGGCTCGTTAGAGAGCAGCACCGTCAGCGTGCCTATCAACATCGAGCCAGCCATCCAGAAGTAGGCCGTTTGCCAGGCGGCGTGCTGATAATTAGCGGCATTGGACACCTCGGCCCGGGCGGCGATCCACAGCACGCCTGCACCGGCCCAGATCATGGCGATGCGGTAGCCGGTTTGGTAGGCGGCAGCTAAGGCGGCTTGGCGCTGGATGTCGGCGCTTTCGATGCGAAAGGCATCCAGCGCAATGTCTTGTGTGGCTGAGGCTACGGCCACCAGCAGGGCGCACCACACCACGGGCATGAGCGACACCTTGGGGTCGTTCAGCGCCATGCCAACAATGCCTGCCATGATGGCCACTTGAGAAAACAACAGCCAACTGCGCCTGCGCCCCATCAGGCGGGTGAGGATGGGAATGGGCATGCGGTCTACCAGCGGAGCCCAACACCATTTAAAGGCATAGGCCAGGCCCACCCAGCTCAGGTGGCCGATGGTGGCGCGGTTCACGCCCGCCTCACGCAACCAAAAACTCAGTGTGCCCAGCACCAGTAAAAGCGGTAGCCCGGCAGAAAACCCCAGGGTGAGCATGCGCAGGGTGGGGGCTTCGGTGTAGACCTTAAAGGTTTGCGCCCAGGTCAGCTTGGCCGGTGGCGTAGCCGCAACGGCAGCCGTGGCAGGGCCTGCGTTCGCTGCGCTGGTGGCACTAGTCGCCAGTGCGGCAGCAGGGGTGGGGCTGGTCAGTGGGTCGGTGGCTTGCGTCATGCCTGCATCATAGCGAGGCGCGCGCGGGCCAACACCTGCTGGGGTGTGATGTCTTGCAGGCAGCGGGTATGGCCCAGCGGGCAATCACGCGCGTAGCAGGGTGCACAGTCCAGCGCGGGTGCGTAGTTGGTATCGCTTTTCAGCCAGATGATTTGCGCCGCGCTACTGTGTGGCGGCGTGTGCAGCGGACTGCTGGAGCCGAAGATAGCCACCTGCGGTACGTCCAGTGCAGCGGCCACATGCATCAAGCCGGAGTCGTTGGTTACTATGATTTTGCTAGCTGCTTGCGCTTGTATTGCTTGGGCTAGAGTCGTTTTTCCTGCTAAATTGGTGGTGTGTTCAGGTGCCAGCGCCCGAATTTCATCACACAATGCAGCGTCTTTGCCTGACCCCAACAACAGCACCGGCACATCGAGTTGGTGGGCCAATTCTGCAAACAACTCTGCAGGCCAGCGCTTGGCCGGGCCGTATTCTGCACCAGGCACAAAAATGGCGTACTGGCCGCGCTGTAGGCCCAGAGTTTTCAGCGTTTGCTCTATGTCTGCATCACTCACCTGTAGTTGCGGGCGATCAAGCTCTACCCCCGCCTCGCCACTGAGCGCCGAGTAAAACGCCACCATCGGCGGGCGCTGGGCTTTGGTGGGGTTTTTCAGGCGGTGGGTGAGTAAGCCCACCCGCGCCTCGCCCAAATAACCGATCCGCTTGGGGATACCTGCCAACAGCGGCAGCAGGGCGCTTTTGAGTGAATTGGGCAGCACATAGGCGGCATCAAAGCGCCCCTCCATCTGCTTGGCAATGCTGCACCGGCTTTTGAGCTGTAGGCCCCCATGGGCAAAGGGAAATTCAATCACTTCGGCCACCTGGGGCATGCAGCGGTAGACCGGGGCCACCCAGGGCAACGCGCCCACCGTGATGCGCTCGCCGCGCGCATGCAGGCGGCGTAGCAGCGGCTCGGTCATCACCGCGTCGCCAATCCACTGAGGGGCAATGATGAGACTATTGCTCATTGCATTGAAAAGGAGTGAGGCTTGAAATGGGCTCAGATCCCAATTCAGGAGGACGACCGTGCCGGGGAGAGAGGTGCATATACGAAATTGGGCGCTGACCCCTTTTCAAGCCGGAGTGTCAATGCCCACCTACCTGCTCGCCCGCTTTGAGCTGGTAGTGCGTACCGCAGTAAGGGCACTTGGCCTGGCCCGTGTGGCCAATGTCCAGGAACACCTTGGGATGCGCGTTCCACAGCTCCATGCCCGCCAGCTTGTTGGGGCAAAAAATGCCGCCTTGTGGGTTGACATCAGCGGCTTTGAGTTCGATAGGTTTCATGGGATCCTTTAGTCAGTGGAGGACACAGCAACGTCGCGCTACGCGCTGTGCGTTGTGCTGTCCCGCAATCAGACCTTACTGAGCCAGCTGGCGTACTTGGGGTTGCGGCCATTGACGATGTCAAAGAAGGCCGTCTGGATTTTCTCGGTGATCGGGCCACGCGAGCCGCTGCCAATCTCAATGCGGTCGAGCTCACGGATGGGCGTCACTTCAGCCGCCGTGCCGCTGAAAAACGCCTCGTCCGCAATGTAGATTTCATCGCGGGTGATGGCTTTTTCTTTCAGTTCGATCCCTAGATCTTTGCAGATAGAAAAAATCGTGTTGCGGGTAATGCCGTTCAAAGCCCCAGCGCTGGAATCGGGCGTGTAGACCACGCCTTTGCGCACCACAAACACGTTCTCGCCCGCGCCCTCGGACACAAAGCCCTGCGGATCCAGCAGCAGCGCCTCGTCGTAGCCTTCGTCGGTGGCTTCCATATTGGCCAAAATCGAGTTGGTGTAGTTGCTCACAGCCTTGGCGTGGATCATGGTGATGTTGACATGGTGGCGGGTGAAGCTGGAGGTCTTCACTCGGATGCCGCGCTTCAAACCTTCGTCGCCCAAATACGCACCCCAGGGCCATGCCGCCACCATCAAATGGATGTCATTGCCTTTGGGCGATACGCCCAGCTTTTTGTCGCCGATCCAGGTGAGGGGGCGAATGTAGCAGCTAGGCAGTTTGTTCACGCGCACCACGTCGAGCTGCGCTTTCATCACTTCTTCTTTGTAGAACGGGATTTTCATGCGCAGAATTTTGGCGCTGTTAAACAGGCGCTCGGTGTGCTCTTCCAGGCGGAAAATACCGGTGCTGCCGTCAGCCAAGTGGTAGGCGCGCACGCCCTCAAACGCGCCGCAGCCGTAGTGCAGGGTGTGCGTCAGCACATGGATCTTGGCATCGCGCCATTCGACCATCTGGCCATCCATCCAAATTTTGCCATCGCGGTCGGACATTGAGGTGGGGGCTACGGTTGCCATGTTTGCGGTTCCTAAGTAGGGGGAGGTAATTGGGTTTGAAACCCTCGATTTTACGCGCCCAGCCGCACCACCCACCACACACAGCCTGCGCACAGCGCGAACACTAGGGCAGCAATAGCACGCGAGGTTGCATCGTCGCGCGAAGGCTCGGCGTGGTGGAGCAGGTGTTTATCGCCATGCAGCATGGGCTGCACCAGGTTTTCTTTTTTCTTGTACAGGTAAAACAGCACCGCAGCAATATGCAACACGATCAAGGCAATCAGCAGCTTGCTGCCTACCTCTTTGTGGTACCAAGTAAGTAGGCTGACTCGGGCGTTGGAGATGTACTTGGTGAGTGGCCCGGTATTGGAGGCATCATCATCGCTGAACAGACCGCTGGCCACTTGCAGCGCCAAAAAACCTAGCAAAGCAAACACCGAACCCGCGCCCATCGGGTTATGCCCCACCGAGTGCTCAGGCTTGCCGCGCCCCTGAAAGTAGGCCCATACGGTGGACGGCGCATAGATGAAGCTGGCAAATCGCGACCAGCGCCCGCCGACAAAGCCCCAGATGATGCGAAACAGCAGCAAAGTCATCACCGCATAGCCGCAACGAAAATGCCAAGGCATCCACTCCACACCCAGATTGACTGTAAGAAACAAGCCCACGATGCAGGCCAGCAAAGACCAGTGAAAAATACGCGTTGGCAGATCCCACACCCGTGTGGGGTAGCGAAAAGGGCTAGGAGTTTCGGGCGAAGGTGCGGTCATGAAAGTCTCCGAGGGCTACAATACACAGGCATTATTGAGCCCAAGTATGCACAAACTTTGCGTATTGCGTGCCCGCACGACTCTGCCCTGATTAGTGCAAACCCGGATCATTAAATTCCCGTACCTGGGAACTTGTTGCACCTGTAAATCTCATAAAGTAGTTCTAGGCATACCGTCCAGTACCCATCAAACTTTCCCAAACCCATCCCAAGGAGCATGTATGAAACTACGATACGTCGCCAGCGCCGCATTGGCAGCCCTGACTTTAGCTGCCGCACTACCCGCTAGCGCCCAATTTGCCAAACCCGAAGATGCCATCAAATACCGTCAAAGCGCCCTGCGCGTGATGGGTACGCATTTTGGCCGCGTCGGTGCCATGACTTCTGGACGGGTGCCGTTTGATGCCGCCGTTGCCCAGCAAAACATGGAAATCGCCACCATGATGTCTACCCTGCCATGGCAAGGCTTTGGCGCAGGCACCGAAGGCGGCAAAGCCAAGCCCGAAATTTGGGCCGAGCAGGCCAAATTCAAAGAATACAACGAAGATATGGTTAAAAAGATAACCGCCCTGAACGCCGCCGCAAAAACCGGTAATCTGGACACCCTCAAAACCGCTTTTGCGGCCGCTGGCGGCACCTGCAAAGCCTGCCACGACGCTTACCAGTCCAAGTAATTTGCCTCTGGCAGAGCATTGTCAATGCTTTGGTCTGCCCTGTAGCTATTAAATTTATAGCTGCTTGCGCCCGTTAGTATTGCGCTAACGGGCTTTTTCATTTGAAAATGGGTGCAAATCAAGCCTTTTCGGCCAACAGCTTGACTATCAGCTTTTGCAAAGCTGCGAAATCTGGCGCGCCCACATAGCGCTTGACGATCTCACCGCGCTTGTTGACGATGTAACTGGTAGGCGTGAGCTGCACATCGCCCCAGGCTTTGGCAACCGCACCGGTGTTGTCGATCGCCACCTTGAAGGGCAGAGCGCGGGTTTGCGCAAAGTTCACCACATAGCTGGGCGGATCGTTCCGCATGGCCACAGCGACCGTATCAAAGCCCTGCGCCTTAAACTGGTTGTAAGTGGCCACTATCTGAGGCATCTCCGCCACGCAAGTCGTACAACTGGTTGCCCAAAAGTTCACCAGTGTCACCTTTCCCAGCATGTTCTGCGTTGTATGTTTGCTGCCATCGAGCAACACCATCGTCGACTGCGGGGCAGGTCCCGTGAACTCTGACACATTGCTACATGCAGCCAAGGCTAACCCGATTGCCAAACTGGCAAGAGTTAGTGCAAGATGCGTTTTATTTTTCACAATAAGGGGTATTTCATGGATCGCAGACAGTTTAACCACATTGGCATGAGCTCGCTGGGCATCCTCATTGCCAGCACGTACCAACAGGCCTATGCACTCTCACTGGGCGACCTTAGCAATGCCGATGCCACCTCGGGCATTAAAACTGCACTGGAAAAGGGCGCACTCTCTGCCATTGGCCTGCTGGGCAGAACCGATGGATTCCTGGGCAATGACAAAGTTCGCATTCCCTTGCCTGGTTTTTTGAACGATGCTGGCAAACTGATGAAAAACTTGGGCCAAGGTCGCCGCGTTGACGAGTTGGTTACCGCGATGAACCGGGGTGCCGAGCAAGCCGTGCCCATGGCCAAAGACCTGCTGGTCTCCACCGTCAAAGGCATGAACGTGACGGACGCGAAAAACATTTTGTCAGGGGGCGACACCTCGATCACCAAGTTCTTCGCCGAAAAAACCCGTGAACCCCTGGGCGTGCAGTTTTTACCCATCGTGCACGAAGCTACCGACAAAGTCGGCTTGGCCGACAAGTACAACAGCTTTGCCAGCCGCGCCGCAAACTTTGGCTTAGTGAGCAAAGAGGATGCCAACATCCAGCAATACGTCACCGGCAAGGGTCTGGACGGTATGTACTTCATGATCGGGGAAGAAGAGAAAAAACTGCGCCAAAATCCTATGGCTGCGGGTAGTGATATCTTGCGTCGAGTATTTAGTGTTTTAAAGTAATTCTGCCCAGGGGCCGAGATGGTGATTTCTGCTTTATGGTGGCAAAAATATTTCAATCCACAAGGCCAAGACCTCTCGCTTGACACGGGCCCTGAGACAATAGGCTCATGAAATTGCAAACCCCTTTTGTCTGGGCCGCTGGCACTGTGTTGATTGCCCTGGCTTACTATCGCTTTAGCTGGTCGGGTGTGGCCTTGGTGGTGACAGGCATAGTTTTTTGGCTGATGCTGCACTTTACCCGCATGATGACCGTGCTCAAGCGTGCGACTAACGCGCCCATCGGTTATGTGTCCAGCGCAGTAATGCTCAATGCCAAGCTCCAAACCGGGAGCACATTACTGCATGTCACGGCCATGACCAAAAGCCTGGGTGCCTTGCAGACTGAAAAAGACGTGCAGCCCGAGGTGTACCGCTGGACAGACAGCGGTGGCTCGCATGTTACAGGCACCTTTGCGGGCGGCAAGCTCACAGAATATGTGCTCTGGCGGCCTGAGACACCAGCAGCAACCCCCACTTAGTACGACTAAGCCCAAGGCAGTTACTTGTGCCAGATACTGCGGCCATGGCTTATAGATTCATGCGCACGGATGCACTTAAAACCCGTTAGGATGTTGGTACGCTTGATCTCAAGTGGATCCGCTTTGTGTGTACACATGGACTGTCGCTGAAATTATTGGAAAGACTCGTTACCTATGAACGCTCGTGTCCCTGCTAATGTTTTAAATACCGTCGATGTGCTGAAATATGTCACCCGTGCTTGGGACACAGACATCACCCAGCGCCTTACCGACTACATCGCCATCCCTGCCAAGTCGCCTGGTTTTGATGCCGACTGGACGGCGCATGGTTATTTGGATGCCGTCATCCGCAATGCCGCGCAATGGGTAGAGGCGCAAAAAGTCGATGGCCTCAAGCTCGAAGTGCTGCGCCTGAATAAACCAGATGGCACGCCGCGCACGCCCGTGCTGTTTTTTGAGATTCCTGCTCACCAAAGCCAGGCCACACAAACGGTGCTCATGTACGGCCACTTGGACAAACAGCCCGAGTTCAGCGGCTGGCGCAACGACCTGGGGCCGTGGACGGCAAAATTAGAAACGGGCAAAGACGGCGCCTCCCGCCTGTACGGCCGTGGCGGCGCAGACGATGGTTACGCGGTCTATGCTGCCATTGCCGCCGTCAAAGCCCTCAAGGCACAAAACATGCCGCACCCGCGCATCGTCGGTTTGATTGAGACCTGCGAAGAGTCGGGCTCTTACGACCTGTTGCCCTATGTCGATGCGCTGAAAGCCCGTTTAGGCGACGTGTCCCTGGTGGTCTGCCTGGACTCGGGCGCGGGCAACTACGACCAACTCTGGCTCACCACCAGCCTGCGCGGCATGGCCAGCGGTGTACTCAAGGTCGAGGTGCTGACCGAGGGCGTGCACTCGGGCGATGCCAGTGGCCTGGTGCCGTCGAGCTTTCGCATCATGCGCCAGGTGCTCGATAGATTGGAAGACAGCACCACGGGCCGCCTGCTGCCCGCCAGCTTCCATTGCGAGGTGCCCGCAGACCGCCTGGCGCAGGCCCAAGCCACGGCAGCTATTTTGGGCGACGAGATATACCAACGCTTTCCGTGGGCGCATTACGACTGCGGCGGCTCCACCAGCTTCGCCCTGCCCACCACCACCGACCCACTGCAGGCCCTGCTCAACCGCACCTGGGCCCCCACGCTCAGCGTCACGGGTGCAGACGGCTTTCCGGCCCTGAAAGACGCGGGCAATGTGCTGCGCCCCTACACGGCGTTCAAGCTCTCGCTGCGCCTGCCGCCTCTGGTGGATGCCGCGCAAGCCGTGCAACAACTCAAGGCTTTGCTGGAAGACAACGCGCCCTACCAAGCCAAGGTCACGTTTGAATCATCCGGCGGTGCCACCGGCTGGAACGCGCCCAGCAGCGCGCCCTGGTTTGATGCCGCACTGAGCGCCGCCAGCCAGGCCCATTACGGGGCACCCTGCGCCACGATTGGCCAAGGCGGCACCATTCCGCTGATGAACATGCTATCCAAAGGCTTTCCCAAGGCGCAGATGATGGTCTGCGGCGTGCTCGGCCCCAAGAGCAATGCCCACGGGCCCAACGAGTTTTTGCATATTGACTACGCCAAAAAGATCACCGCTGCCGTAGCTAGCGTGATTGCCGCACACCCGTGATGCCCGGAATTGCGCAACCATGAGCGATTCGTATTTATCCCCCTTGACGGCCAGCGATGGCGACAACATCGCAGTGCAAGACTGGCCGTTCACCGACAATGGGCTGGAGGGCGACATTGCCCGGGGCACCATACTCATTGTGCATGGCCTGGGCGAGCATGCACAGCGCTACGCGGCCCTGGCCGACGAGATCAACTATTGGGGCTATACCGTGCGCAGCTACGACCAGTACGGCCATGGCGAGTCCGCCGGACAGCGCGGCGGGCTGCCCCGCACCTCACGCTTGCTGGACGACCTGACCGATGTCGTGGATAGCACCCGCCGTTTGATGGGGCCCGATGAGCCACTGATTTTGCTGGGCCATAGTCTGGGCGGTGTTGTCGCTACCCAGTTTGTACTGCACAAAATTCGCAAAGTAGACGGTTTGATATTAAGCTCACCTGCCTTTGACCCTGGCCTGAGTATTCTGCAAAAACTGCTGCTGGCGGTGGTGCCCAAAATCGCCCCCAACCTGAGCCTGAGCAATGGCCTGAATCGCCAGTACTTGTGCCGCGATGCCGACGTGGTGGAAGAGTATCAAAACGACCCCTTGGTGCATGACCGCATCAGTCCACGCCTGGCCCAATGGTTGGCGGTGCAAGGCCGAGCCTGCATCACTCTGGCACCCACCTTGAGTGTGCCTACCCTGCTGCTATTTGCGGGCACTGACCGCCTGGTCAGCGAGACTGGCAGCCGCATTTTTGCTGACGTGGCAACACGCCGCTTGATGACGGTGAAATATTTCGAGCCGATGTACCATGACATTTTGAACGATCCCGAACGCGATCAAGTCCTCGCAGCGCTACAGGACTGGCTTGCAGGTTCATTCATAAAAAACCCCGCAGCGGCGGCGAGCCGGTTGCGGGCGGGATAGTTGACGCGTCAATCGGCCCGTTAGGCAGGCTGGATGCGCGCAAACAGCTATCGTTTTTGATTCAATAAGCCGCCCAGCATACCCATCAAATCACCCGCATTGCCCAGGCCGCCTGCGGGGGCTTGGCCGTTGGGAGTGAGCTTGTCGATCAGGCCGGGCAAAATTTGGCTGAGTTGACCTGCCGCATCGCCGTGGCTCATGCCCAGCTTGGAGGCCAGATCGCTGATGGTGCCTTGACCCAGTGCATTGGTCACTTGGTCGGCGTTGACAGGCTGGTTCGCGCCAGTACCCACCCACGAGTTCATCGCATCGCCCAAACCGGCCTGCTGGAACTTGGCCGCCAAGCCACCCAAACCGCCATGTCCGCCATCATTACCCAGCATGCCAATGGCTGCATTGATCAATTGGGCGTTCAGACCACCACCCGCCTGACCACCACCACCGAGCAAAGAGCCCAGGATATTGCCCAAGCCGCCGCCTGCCGCACCGCCTTGTTGTTGTCCGCCGCCCAATGCTGCACCCAAAACAGAGGTCAATAAACTCATAGTGTTCTCCAAAAAATGTACTGTAAAAGCATTAGCACTTTGCTAGCGCACCTCACTGTAGCACCATTATCTGGCGGCTGCACGGCGTTGCAGACCCAACCAGAACAAAGCCGCACCCGTGACGGCTACCGGCAACAAACTGCCGTAATTGAGCAATTGCCAGCCTTGGGTAGTGACTAGCGCGCCCGAGGCAAACGACGATAGCGCCATGACGGCAAACACAAAAAAATTCAGCGCGCCCTGGGCCTTGTCTTTCTCGGCTGCGGTGAAGGACTCTACGGCCAAGGTCGTGGAGCCGGTGAATAAAAAGTTCCAGCCCACGCCAAGCAGAAACAGCGCGACAAGAAATTGGTACAAGTTTTGCCCCGTCAACGCTACGCCTATGCAGGCAAACATCAACAACACCCCAATGCCCATGATCGGCAGCGCCCCATAGCGTTTGATGAGGTGCCCAGTAAAAAAGCCAGGTGCAAACATGCCGATCACATGCCATTGCAGCACAAAAGCCGCGTCACTAAAGGGCAGCGCGCACTGCTGCATGGCAATCGGCGTGGCAGCCATCAACAGGTTCATCACGCCAAAGCCTAAAGCGCCCGCCGCAGCGGCGACGATAAACACTGGTTGGCGCATGATCTCGCCCAGCGGCCTGCCACTACCTGTAGTGGTTTTGGCGGGCAACGGCGGAAACTCTACAAAAGCCATCACCGCCAGCCCCAGCAACGCAATACCCGCCAGTGACAGGTAGGCGGCAGCAAACGGTACAGACAGCACATCGCGTGTGGCAGCGGCCAAATTGGGGCCAATGATGGCACCTATCAAGCCCCCCGCCAGCACCCAGGAGACGGCTTTTTCCTTGTAATCTTTGTGCGCCAGCTCGGCAGCGGCAAAGCGGTACAGCGAGGCATTGGCGTTGTAGTAGCCCGCTACCACGGTAGCTAGGCACAGCAAATAAAAGTTGCGCGTGATGGCCGCGTAAAAGCACACCAGGGCCGACACCAGTCCCACCGCCAGGCCGATTTGAAACGAGCGTTGCCGCCCCAGCCGCGCCTGGGTGCGCGCCACCATGCCCGTAGACAGCGCCCCGCCCACCACATAGCCCATCACGGGCAGGGTGGCCATCCAGCCCAGTGGAGCCAGCGCCAGACCGACCAGGCCGTTGATGGCGATAAACACCACGTTGTTGGTTAAAAACAGACCTTGTGCAAAGACCATGAGCCAGAGGTTTTTATTCACAAAAAATCCAAGTTGGTGGTGTGCGGTAGTGCACACCAACCTATTTGAAAGGAGTGTACAGTTAGGCGACATCATTGCATTGATAATTATTAGATCTGGGAAACGTTTATCCGATATAGTCCGTTACACTAGTGTCCCAACGTTGAAAACAGGTTTTGCTGGATGAAGTCATCAGATGCACGCTCAGCCATTTCATTGCTTCCCAGTAGCTGGGCAATGGGAGTA
>JAYVJV010000069.1:0-21147 GCA_043769005.1 Polaromonas sp.
TGGCCGGCAGGGTAGTCAAAGGCATGCCGGGTTGACCTTGCTGCTGGAGGATGCCGCACGCCGCAGCGCGCCACAGCACAGCCTGGGGTCGCGCACAAAGAAAAAGGGCCGCCCCAGTGGCGGCCTTGTTTGCGCTGGTGGCGCGGCAGGCCGCGCCACCCGTGTTTCAGCGCAGCGCGATGGGCACCACGTCGCGCGCCTTGGAGCCCACAAACAGCTGGCGCGGGCGGCCAATTTTGTATTCGGGGTCGCCAATCATTTCATTCAGCTGCGCGATCCAGCCCACGGTGCGCGCCAGCGCAAAGATGGCGGTGAACAGGCTGACCGGGATGCCCAAAGCGCGCTGCACGATGCCGCTGTAGAAGTCGACGTTGGGGTAGAGCTTGCGCTGCACAAAATAGTCGTCTTCCAGGGCAATGCGCTCGAGCTCTTTGGCTAGCTTGAACAAGGGGTCGTTCTCCAGGCCCAGCTCTTTGAGCACTTCGTGGCAGGTCTCTTGCATCAGCTTGGCACGTGGGTCGTAGTTTTTGTACACGCGGTGGCCAAAGCCCATCAGCTTCACGCCGGAGCTCTTGTCTTTGACCTTTTCCATGAACTCGCCCACTTTCGCCACGCCACCCATTTTTTGGATGTCTTCCAGCATATTCAGGCAGGCCTCGTTGGCACCGCCGTGTGCGGGGCCCCACAGGCAGGCTACGCCCGCAGCGATGGCGGCAAATGGGTTGGTGCCTGAGCTGCCGCACAGGCGCACGGTGGAGGTGGAGGCATTTTGCTCGTGGTCTGCGTGCAGGGTGAAGATACGGTCTACGGCGCGCTCGATCACGGGGTTAACCACGTACTCTTCGCAGGGCGTGGCAAACATCATGTGCAGAAAGTTGCCTGCATAGCTGAGGTTGTTTTTCGGATAGATGTAGGGCTGGCCCACGCTGTATTTGTAGGCCATGGCCACCAGGGTCGGCATTTTAGCGATCAGGCGGATAGCGGCAATGTCGCGGTGCTCGGCATTGGTGATGTCGGTGCTGTCATGGTAGAAGGCCGATAGCGCGCCGACCAGGCCCGTGAGAATGGCCATGGGATGCGCGTCACGGCGAAACCCGCGCAAAAAGAACTGCATCTGCTCGTTCACCATGGTGTGCATGGTGACGCGCTGAGTAAAGTCTTTCTTTTGCGTCGCGTTGGGTAGGTTCGCGTACAGCAGCAAATGGCAGGTTTCCAAAAAATCGCAGTTGGTGGCCAGTTGTTCAATAGGGTAGCCACGGTACAGCAGCTCGCCCTTGTCGCCGTCGATATAAGTGATGGCCGACTGGGTGGCCGCTGTGCTCAAAAAACCAGGGTCATAGGTGAACATGCCGGTTTGGGCATAGAGCTTGCGGATGTCGATCACATCAGGGCCAATCGTACCCTTGTAGATGGGCATGTCCACGCTGGGGCTGCCGTTGGAGAACGAAATTGTGGCTTTGCTGTTGGAGAGTTTCATGAAGGTACCTTTGGATTTTGATTTTAACTTTTTTGTTTTAACAGGACGAGCAGATGTTGTATGTCTGCGGTATCGAACTCGGGTTTGACTTGCTGCAATGACTTGCGACCCAGGTGCAAATCCAGCAGGTCATTGTCGGACAAATCCATGAGCGCATTCAAACTGTTCGCTTGCCGCACGGTGATGGTGTGCTCATGGTTTGCGAAAAACCGCTCGATGAAAAGATCATTCTCCAGCAAACCCCGGCGCGTGCGCCATTTGAGTTTGCTCAGCTCGCGCACCCCCAGCTTGGCATCCAGCCCGTCCGGCGCGTCGATCGTTGCCACAAGTTCAGTCATGGCAATTACGCGTTGGGCAATGCAGTACACGGAGTGACAAGCGTGGGGGTCATATGCTTACACTGCCCGCGCAACCATCATTTCTTTAATTTTCCCGATAGCTTTCGTGGGATTCAAACCCTTGGGGCAAACATCCACACAGTTCATGATGGTGTGGCAGCGAAACAGGCGGTACGGGTCTTCCAGGTTGTCCAGACGTTCGGCAGTAGCGTGGTCGCGGCTGTCGGCGATGAAGCGGTAGGCTTGCAATAGGCCAGCCGGGCCGACAAACTTGTCTGGATTCCACCAAAAACTGGGGCAGGCGGTGGAGCAGCTCGCGCACAAGATGCACTCGTACAAGCCGTTGAGTTCATCGCGCTCTTCGGGCGACTGCAAACGCTCTTTCTCGGGCACAGGGGTGTCGTTCACCAGATACGGCTTGATGGAGTTGTACTGCTTGAAGAACTGCGTCATGTCCACGATCATGTCGCGGATCACAGGCAGGCCAGGCAGTGGTTTAAGCGTAATGTCGCCTTTGAGGGTACGCATATTGGTCAAACAGGCCAAGCCGTTTTTGCCATTGATGTTCATGGCATCTGAGCCGCACACGCCTTCGCGGCAGGAGCGGCGAAAGCTGATGGTCGGGTCTTGCTGCTTGAGCTTCATCAATACGTCCAGCAGCATGCGCTCGGTGCCGTCCAGCTCGATCTGGATGGTTTGCATGTAGGGCTTGGCATCGGTGTCAGGGTCGTAGCGGTAGATTTTGAAAGTGCGTTTTTCCATGATGGATGCTCAAAAAGTACGGGTTTTTAATGGAACCGAATCAACGGTCAGCGGCTTCATCTGCACGGCTTTGTAGCTCAGGCGGTTTGCGTCTTTGTACCAAAGCGTGTGCTTGTGCCAGTCCTGGTCGTTGCGGCCATTGGGGTGCTGCGGGGTGTCGTCGTAGTCGGCGACAGAGTGCGCACCACGGCTCTCACGACGGGCAGCGGCAGACACCAGGGTGGCCTCGGCACACTCGATCAGGTTCTCCACTTCTAGCGCTTCGATACGGGCGGTGTTGAAGATTTTGGAATTGTCTTTCAATCCAATCGCATCCACGCGCTTGCGCAGCTCGGCGATTTTTTTCACGCCTTCGTCCAACGAGGCCTGGGTGCGGAACACGCCTGCGTGCAATTGCATGGCGGCGCGGATGTCGTCGGCCACGACCTGTGCGTACTCGCCCTCTTTATTGCCATCCAGGCGAGCCAGGCGCGCCTCGGTGGTGGCGGTTGCGTCGGCTGGCAGCGCCTTGTGTGAGGAGTGCTTGTCGTGGTGCTCAACGATATGGTTACCCGCTGCGCGGCCAAACACCAAGAGGTCCAGCAGCGAGTTGGTGCCCAGACGGTTCGCGCCGTGCACGCTCACACAGGAGCATTCGCCTACCGCGTACAGGCCATTGACCACCGCGTTGTCGCTGCCATTCTTTTGCGTGACGACCTGGCCGTTGATGTTGGTGGGAATACCGCCCATCTGGTAATGGATGGTGGGCACCACGGGGATGGGCTCGCGCGTGACATCGACGTTGGCAAAGTTCAGGCCAATCTCGTACACCGAGGGCAGGCGCTTGTGGATGGTGTCTGCGCCCAGATGGTCGAGCTTCAAATGCACATAGTCTTTGTTGGGGCCGCAGCCCCGGCCTTCTTTGATCTCTTGGTCCATGCAGCGCGACACGAAGTCGCGTGGGGCCAGGTCTTTCAGCGTAGGGGCGTAGCGCTCCATAAAACGCTCGCCATTGCTGTTGAGCAAAATAGCGCCTTCGCCCCGGCAGCCCTCGGTGAGCAACACACCCGCACCTGCAACCCCTGTCGGGTGAAATTGCCAGAACTCCATGTCTTCCAACGCAATGCCCGCGCGTGCGGCCATGCCCAGGCCGTCGCCCGTGTTGATAAAGGCGTTGGTCGATGCCGCAAAAATTCGGCCCGCACCGCCCGTGGCCATTAGCGTGGTTTTGGCTTCAAAAATATGCAGCTCACCAGTTTCCATCTCGATGGCGCTCACGCCCACGCAGTCGCCATCGGCATCCATGATGAGGTCTTGCGCCATCCACTCTACAAAGAAGGTGGTTTTAGCCTGCACGTTTTGCTGGTACAGGGTGTGCAGCATGGCGTGGCCGGTGCGGTCGGCGGCGGCGCAGGCGCGCTCTACGGCTTTTTCGCCATAGTTGGCGGTGTGACCGCCAAACGGGCGCTGGTAAATGGTGCCGTCCGGGTTGCGGTCAAACGGCATGCCCATGTGTTCCAGGTCATACACCACCTTGGGTGCTTCGCGGCACATAAACTCAATCGCGTCCTGGTCACCCAGCCAGTCACTGCCCTTGACGGTGTCATAGAAATGGTAGTGCCAGTTGTCTTCGTTCATGTTGCCCAGGCTAGCACCAATGCCGCCCTGCGCCGCCACGGTGTGGCTGCGGGTAGGGAACACTTTGGACAGTACCGCTACGCTCAGGCCCGCGCGCGCTAGCTGCAGCGAAGCACGCATGCCCGAGCCGCCTGCGCCGACGATGACTACGTCAAATTTGCGTTTGGAAATAGAAGCCATTCTTTTAAACTCTCCACAGTACTTGAATTGCCCAGCCCGCACAGCCTACCAGCCAGACGATGGTGAACACTTGCATTGACAAACGCAGCGACACCGGTTTGATGTAGTCCATATAAATTTCGCGCATGCCCAGCCAGACATGGTAGGCCAGCGCAACAACGACGACGAAGGTGAGTATCTTCATCCATTGCGGGCTAAAAATACCAGCCCATTTGTCGTAGCCGATGGTGCCTTTGTTAAAAATTACCTGTGCCAGCACCAGCAAGGTGAATACGGCCATGATGCCCGCAGTAATGCGCTGCGCCAGCCAGTCACGCAGGGCATGGGCCGATTTGGTATGGGTGGAAAGTGTCATAGGGTGGTGCTCCGGTTCAATACAGGCCAAACAGCTTGGCACCCAAAGCCGCAGCGATGGGCAGGCTGATGAGGAAGGTGGCTACGGCTGATTGTTTGCCAAACTCTTTGCTGGTTGCCTTATGGCTGACGTCCATCCACAAGTGCCGCAAGCCCGCCACCAGGTGGTGCAAATAGGCCCAAATCAGCGCAAGGGCTAACAACTTCCATGCGGCACCAGGCAGGCCCAGCATGCCCACATTGAAGGCGGCACGAAACTTGGCAAACGAAATCTCCGAGGAGATAGAGGTGTCAAACATCCAAATGATGAAAGGCAATGCCAAAAACATAATCAAGCCGCTGATACGGTGCAAGATCGAGACGAAACCTGCCAGAGGCAAACGGTAGGTGGGCAAGTCTGTAAAGGCGTTGATGTTGCGGAACTCGGGCCGCTTTTTGGCTAGGCTCGTCGCTGAATCGGACATACGGTGTGCTTTCTTGGGTTTCGAGTCAGGCTAGTAACTCGGTGGTAACTGGCGTATTTCTTGTTGAACTTCAAATTCTATTGCAATGCAGCATGAATCTGGGGTTTGGGTCGCAATGGGTGGGGGTTTTTGTCAAGAAAATGTCTGCCAGCCGTCTATTTCAGTCTTAAATCGGGGTTTTCGGTTGAATAGGATTGTGGCCATTAGGTGTGCACCTTTCAATTTTTGCTTTTGAGGGGCTTGCACAGCGCACCTCCTACAAGGCATCCAGGGCTGCAAGCATGTCGCTAGCGCGCTGGCGTATTGCAGCGCGCTCATCGCTGGACAGGCGTTGCAGGTTTTTCACCATCAAAGCCGTGCGCGGATTGCCCGCAAAGTCGGCTTCGTGCTGGTCCAGAAAATTCCAGTACAGGGTAGTCATCGGGCAGGCATCAGCGCCCGTGCGCGCCTCGGGCAGGTATTTGCAGCCTGCGCAGTAGTTGCTCATGCGCTTGACATACGCGCCACTGGCCACATAGGGCTTACTGGTAAAGCGCCCGCCATTGGCAAACAGCGCCATGCCTGCCGTGTTGGGCAGCTCTACCCACTCCACGGCGTCCACATAGACGGCCAAGTACCAGTCGCACATTGCTTGGGGATTGATTTGCGCTGTTACGCCGAACATACCCGTGATCATCAGCCGCTGAATATGGTGCGAGTAGCCGTTAGCCAGCGTTTGGGTAATGCACTGCTTCATGCAGTTCATGTTGGTATCACCCGTCCAGTACCAAGCTGGCAGGGCGTTTTGGTGCTCGTAATGGTTGGCGGTTTTCAGCCCCGGCATGTCTAAAAAGTACACCCCGCGCATAAACTCGCGCCAACCCAGAATTTGGCGAATAAAGCCTTCCACGCTGGCCAGGTCCAGGCCTTTGTCGTGATAGGCCTTTTCGGCGGCTTGAATCACTTCCAATGGGCTGATGAGCTTGAGGTTGAGCGAACTAGACAGCAGTGAGTGCCAGCCGAACGCAAGTCCCGTCCACATCGCGTCTTCATGCGGGCCAAATTGGGGCAGGCGCTGGTCGATGAAGTCTTGCAGCGCCAAAAGCGCCTGCTGGCGGGTGGTGGGCCAGTTGAAGGTATCCAGGTTACCCGGATGATCGGCAAAATGCTGGTTCACCAGGTTGATAACGTCTTGGGTAATTTGATCGCGCTCGAACACGGGTGACAGAGGCACCAGCTGTGGCCCGGTTTTGCCAAAGCTTTTGCGGTTGTCTGCATCAAAATTCCATTGCCCACCCAACGGCTCTTTACTGCCATTTTCTGGTGCCATCAGTACCCGGTATTGCTGGCGCATTTGCCGGTAAAAAAACTCCATGCGCAGGCTGGTGCTCTTGCCTGCCCATTGGCGAAACTGGGGCAGACTGCATAGAAAGTGCTGGTCTTCGCGCCAGTCTATGCGGGTAGGAGCCGCATAGCCCGTGCTTTGCAGGCCATTTTGGCCGCTAGAGCAATGTAATGCAGCGTAAGCAGCTACATTATTAATAGCATCTTGCAGCTGCTGACGTACCCGCAGATCGCCCGGTTCTACGCCCACTATGGCCTGCGGTTGGTGCTTTGCCAGCGCTGCCAGCAAGCCATGGCCCAGCGTCTGGTCGCCATGGGTGCCCAGCGCTCGGTAGTCTACGCGCAGACCTTTAGCGCGCAGCTCAGCCGCGAAGTGGCGCATGGCCGACAAAAACAGCGTCGTACGCATTTTGTGCGACCAGACGTGGCGCGACTCTTCAAAGGCTTCCACCATCAGCACCACATCGCGCGCTGGGTCTATATCGGCCAGCGCAGAGGACTGTGCGTCAAGCTGGTCACCAAGAATCAGCACCAGGTGGCGGCAAGGGGGCAATAGTGTCATGGCTTTTTGGCTTTGCGGCATGCGTCTGAACAGTACTTGACATCGGCCCAGTTTTTGGCCCAGCTTTTGCGCCAAACCATATCCCTCCCGCAGGTTATGCAGGTTTTGCTGGGCAGGGCTGCTTTGTTGCCCTTAGAACCAGTGGGCGAATGGACCATAGAGAAAGGCGGTCAAGAGTGCCGACGAGAGGCTGGCGTGGCCTTGGAGCGTAATCAGGCCTTTTTAACCCAAGCACTGCACCAGGCTTTGCCAGCAACTTGCTTGCCAGCAAACAGCGGGCATCCAGCGGCGGCATCAGTTGCTTTGCCTTGGTACAGCGAGCAGTTGCTGCACACCTGGTCTTTGGCGTATTTGGGGTATTTGGTTTTGTCAGTCTTGCTGGCATCTGCAAAATAGCCCAGGGCTTTGGCCGTGGCATCGGACTCAAGCACCAAGGGGGCTTGGGCAAAAGCGGTTTGGGTAACGGCAAAAGCGGAGCTGCCCACACTGAGGTGAGCTATGAACTGGCGGCGGCTGGTCATGGGGGAGTGTCCTAGAGACGGGAAGTAGCGATGTTCTGGCCAAAATAGGAAGCGCATCACAGTGGAATATAGTGCCTGTAAGCAGGTGCTGCACACCACGGGCGCAATGACCGGGTAAACCCGGGGGGATATGCCTGTAGCGCAATATTCCATCACCGTTGAGTGTGCTTATCGGGCTGTAGACCAATAAAATATTGCGTAAGCAGCTATTATTTATATAGCAAATAAAGATGCGAAAAAAGCTATACGCCCCCATCAAGCCAAAAAATTACAGCTCACCGAGAATCATACCTAGATTGTAGATAGCAACGCACGGCAACGCATTAGCCAGCTTCGCTTGATAGGCTTTGTCTTTTAGGCGTACATCTTCATCGTAGCAAACTACGGACGGGAGTTTTTACCGCCCCAGCCAGCGGTGACTGTAGGCTACCAACAGCATATGTGGCAGCGTGACAGCGGCTAAAGCCACGATCATCCACTGCACCCAAAAAGTTTGTGAATCTGCATGAGCCAATGTGCTTAAACCACTTACACCATACCTTACGAGTAGCCAGCGCCAAAGCAGCCACAGCAATCCAACTGTAGTCACGCCAGTAAGCGCCAACGCCAGCGCCAAACGTTCCAGAGACATCTTCGCTCGCGACGAATGCATTGCCAGTGCACGCAGCACATGCAAAATGTGGTTACCGCTATGCCATAAGCCAAAGTACAAAGCAAACGCCATCAACGGTGACAACACTGCATTCAGGGCCAGTACCGCTGCCAGCTCTATCGCTGCGCGTGCTGCATCGTCGCCGCGCTCTGCGAAAGCCACAAAGCGTGCGCCTCCCCTGCCTAGGTGTTGCCAACATGCCCCCAGCACCCAGGCTACTGTTCCAACAGCCCATATTTGTGCTGACCAATACCATACAGTCCAAGCCACAGGATAGTGTGTGCCTAATGCGGGTTGCAGCACCGCAGCCAGCGCAGTGTCAGACAGCAGCATAGGTGCCATGACACTTGCGCCGCCAACAACCAACCGGTTGACCATGCTTGGGTGATACAACTCACCAAAATGCCACACCGACATAGCCAGAAGCGCCAGCAGAGATCCACCAGGCGACTGGGCCAGCAGCGCAGCACTGGCCACCACTAGGAGCAAATACACCAGCGCATACGCGCCCACTGTCCGGTAGGGTTTAAATTGAGCCAGTAGCAATACGGCATCAAGCGCTCCATGGCCCATGCCCATGCTGAGCGACAACGCAATAAACAGCCACGAACCAAGACTTGGCACACCCTGCTCTAACCATCGCAGCAGAATCAGCACTACGCCCAGCACTGCAACGTGCAACGCGCTTTTTAGTAACCGTAGCGACTGATGGCTTGCCACTATGCGCCCCACAGCCGCGCCAACGCGGCGCTGGCAAAAGGCCGCACGGGTAACGCGCGCATCACCGATAGTTTTTGGGAGTACGTAGCGCGGCCGGTTAAAAACGCCACGGTATCTTGTGGACTAACGGTCTTGAAAATTTGCATAAAATAATGGGGTGCAGTGTGCCAGTCTTGGGCCAACACGCGTAAAAACACTTCGTCCATCCAAGTGTCTATGGCTGGGCGCTGGTAGCGCGGTGGCTGCCAAGGTGCCGCTAAACCAGACTGCATATGTGCTGCCAACGCCTTGGCTAAATGCGCTGCATGCTCAATAGTATCTAAAAATGCATATCCAGTCGCTGCGCGCAGTGTGCCACCATTGCGGCCCAAGCCTACGGGTGCTGCGTTAGCGTGCAGGTGCCTTTGCAGGCTCAACATGCCCTGCTCTTGATAGGCAATTGTGCAGCGATGCCCTGCACTTAGTGTGCCAAGGTAGGTCTCTAGTTCGGCGTTGTAGTCTGGTTGCCAATCTGCAGGGCACACCCAGGTGCTCTCTACCAAAGCGCAGCGCGCGTTATAGGGCAACACATACCAAAAATGCAGACCGCGTGCATGTGGTTCAAATGTCATTAGCTGCACTAACTGTGTGTCGAACACATCGTGCATTGAGGTAAGCTCCCAGCCTGCAAACTGTTGTACCAAGGCACTGGACTGCTGTACCGTATTGGGACGCGCATCCAGCACTGTGCGCGCACGAAGCACGTTACCGTTTTGTAAAGTAGTTGTCGCAGTGTCTGCTGATTGAACTGCGCAGCCCGTACGAAGTTCAATGTGCTTCGCATTATTTATAGTTTGCAGAGCCGATTGGTAAAACGCATCTGCATCCAGCGTAGCGTAGGCAATGTATGGGCTCGTATGCGTGTGCCGCACACCTTGCAAGCCCACGCTCCACTGTTGCCAACGTTGACGTTCCAAGTGGGTGTAGCGGTGCGGCTTGTCTGCCCAGTAGCTCCAGGTTCGGTCTCGCGTGTAGCTGGTGCGTTTTTCTAGTACCAAGACTGACAAGCAGGCAAATTGCGGGGCAGCTAACTCCACAGCCAAAGACAAACCGCCCAAGCCACCACCCACAATGATGATATCCCACACCCTGTCATTGGCAGTATTCATGATGCGCTACGCCTACGCAGGAAACCCAGGCATGCCCACCAAGTGGGATAAATCCTTGTGCCATACATCGCGTGCAACGGCGCGATACGGCAAAGTTGGCAGCAACAAGGTGCGCGATGTTAACCAAATTTTTTCTGCATTGCTCAGTGATGTACGTCCATCCCAATACCGGCGCTCACCTCGGCGCAAAATCTTGTGGCCAATGCCTTGATACAAAGCCGAAGCTATGCGAATCGCGCGGCGGTTATGGCGCGGTATCACAGAGATTCCTGCATTGGCAAAGGCGTAAAAATCATCGGCCAACGCGAGTAACTTTCGCAGCGCCACAAAAGCCTGGCTATGCTGCGCGGCGTCTTGTGGTGCTGTCAAAATTTGCAGGCTTACACCCCACTGTGCAGGTACATAACAACGTCCACGGCGCGCGTCCTCAACAACATCGCGGGCAATATTGGTAAGCTGCATGCCCACACCCAGCGCTATTGCGTAGGGATCAGCCTTGCATGGTGCGCCCAGCAGAGGCCGCATCATTTGGCCGACTGTACCAGCTACGCCATAGGCAAACTTTAGTAAATCTTCAGTGCTCTCAATCTGTCGCGGGCCAGAATCTGCCAGCAAACTGTCCATCAACATAGCTAATACGGCATCTGGCACGCCGTGGCCGCGCAGCATATGTCCAGTTTGTCCAGCAAGGGTTTCGGTATGTAGATCCAGTTGTAGAGCCTGCTTGCGCAAGGTTTGTAATACCAGAGACCGCTCCTGCCACGTACCCAAGTGCTCCTCATCAGCCAAGTCGTCTGCCGTGCGGGCGAAGGCATACAACAGCGCTGCGTCTTTGCGCGCGGAGGCTGACAAAAATCGCGCTGCCCACGAGAAAGACTTGGCATGGTGATCCATCACCGCCTGCAGGTCTGCGCTGGTTGCGTTATCCGTGCTTACTGAGGTCGACCGCATCATTGCACTGCTCCAAACATCAAGCGCTCAACGACTTTGGCTGATGTGACAACACCCGGTACACCAGCACCCGGATGGGTGCCCGCACCTACAAAGTACAAATTAGGTACATCCGCTGACTGATTAGGAAACCTAAAGCCTGCCGACTGCGTTAACTTGGGCGTAATAGAAAACCCCGAACCTAAGGGTGCAAGCAGCTCTTGTGCAAAGTAGTTGGGCGTAACAACATGCTCATGCACGATGGAGCCACTCAAACCTGGCAATATGCGCCGCTCCAGCTCCGCCTGCAATAGCGCTTTGAATGGTGCAGCTTGCTTGGCCCAGTCAATGCCACTGGCCAAATTAGGTACTGGCACTAGGGCGTAAAAACTGTCATGCCCTGCCGGGGCATACTGCACATCAGTAGCGCTGGGGCGATGCAAATAAATACTCAAATCATCGCTGAGTTCCTGGCTTTCAAAAATTTGGTGCAATACCTCACGGTAAGTTTCGCCAAACAAAATGGTATGGTGCGGCACATCAGTAAAGATCTTGTTGGTACTGAAATACCATACAAATAAGCCCATCGAATATTGTTTTTGGGTGAGCACTTTAGGGTTTTGGTGTGGAGTAGGCAGCAGTTTGGCAATGGTGTAGCCCGCATCGGCATTGCTAATCACCGTATCGGCTGCAATGTGCTGGCCGCTACTTAGCTGTACACCAGTGGCTTTGCTGCGCGTGGTGGTGATGCTTTGTACATCGGCATTCCACACAAACTCTACACCGTGGCGTTCACCCAAGTCCACCAAGCCTTGTACCAATCGCGCCATGCCTCCACGGGGAAACCAGACACCCCATTTGCGTTCTAGGTAGTGGATCAAACTATAAATGCTGGTAGTGTCAAATGGATTGCCACCCACCAATAGCGGTTGAATGCTAAACGCACGGCGCACGCGCTCGTCTTTAAAAAATCGCGCCGTAGCAGCATATACCGACCTGTCGGCACGCAAACTTAACATGGCAGGCAGTACTTTGAGCATGGACATAGCGCCCAAAAATGGCTGCGCACCCAGCTCTTCATAGCCTTTTTCAAACAGCTTTTTCGAATGCGCTAAAAAAGCGGGATAAGCCAAAGAATCAGATACCGAAAATTTAGCAATTTCCGATTGAATTTTATCCGTACTGCCCCCGTAGTCTAAGTGCGATCCATCAGCAAAATGCATCTGGTACCACGGCGTTACAGGTATAAGTTCAACGTGGTCAGACAGCACCTCGCCAAACAGCTTATAAAGCTCCTCGAACAGGATAGGCGCTGTAAGTACAGTGGGTCCAGCATCGTATTTAAAATGCAAATTATCTGTACTGCCAACAAACTCGCGTCCTCGCCCGCCAGGGCCCGGTAAGCGGTCGAGCACCGTAACTTTGTGGCCGCGGGCTGCTGTGCGCAATGCTGCGGCCAAACCGCCAAAACCTGCACCAATCACTACAACCTGCATCAAAGTTTCCTTGGTACTAAATACACTGATGTTTTGTAAAAAACTTCTAGCCTGCAGCACCTAACAGATAAAAAAGCACCCCGAGCGCTCAGGCTGGAGGTGCTAGATTCAAAGGCTACTTTTTACTTTTTAATTGCGGCTTCTGATTCACTGACCGCAACGCTCCAGATGATCAGACCAAACGCGATTTTATTTAGCACGTCAGCCAAGTTGTAGATCAAATTCAAGGCATTCGCGCTCGCTTCTGGGCCACTGCCAGTAAGGTAGCCAAAGAAGTAACCAATCGGGTAGATAGCCCAGCCAATGGTGACGATCCAGCGCATCGTGTTGAAGGCTGACTGCACTGAAGGTGGAGCGCTGTGTGCGTTAATCTTGCTGGCTTCGCCCACAAAGATTTCGTACAAAATAGCAGCCCAACCGACCATGCCGATAATAAATGCAACCCATGCATTCATATACCGTGCCTCGCCCAAGTAGCCGCCTACCAACATCACCAACGTACCCACCATCAAACGCCAAAACACCCCTGTGGGCACTTTGGTGATGGCCGACAGAATCAAGAAAAACTCGATCATGAGCAGCGGGACCGTAATCAACCAGTCGATGTAACGGAACACGGTGGGCGATGTCCCTGTGTTAACCCACACCTCGCGCATGTACAGGTAGTGCACGGCAGCCACTAAGGTCACTAAGCCTGAGACAGTCAAAGAAGTTTTCCATTTGGCAGACACCCGGTCTCTTTCCAAAAAGAAAAACACCGTAGAAGCCATCAACGCCATGGTAATTAACCAGAACGATATACCAACAAAATCATCGGCTTTGAGCAATGCGCCCGTTGCAGCAGATGCCTGCGTGGATGTGAGCGCCAAAGAGAGCGTCGCTGAGCCAAGTGCCAAGGCTGTGGTCGCTTTAGACCTTAAATTTTTAGACATCATGCGTGGGTCTCCTAAAAAAGCATGACTGGTTGAATAAAAAGCCCGAGAGCTTTTCGCCTGTCATGATTTCAGTGATCCCGCAGGTCCAGACTAATCATGAATCTTCATCTTAACCATTCTGGTGGGTGTCTATATTCGGGAAAACTCTAAGCCCCAGCTAGTTCAGGTCATTTCTATTATGTTGCACTGCAAAATTACAGGCGTAAAAAGGCAGGATTTTGCCGCTACAACCGTTATGCAGATGTGGCCCTGCACCAAGTATGAGCAAATTTATCTGTATACCAATCATGAAATGCCAGATTTGATGGATTTCGCAGAAGTGACTCTTACCAAGGCAAGCTCTGGCCGCTGTACGACACAAACCGCCCGGTGTCGCCCAAGGCCAGGCCGTCAATCACCCGCAACATGTCTGCCGCCGCATCCAGCGGGCTGCGGCCTATCTCAGCACCGCGAAAAGGCTGGGACAAACGCGAGCTTACCGTACCGGGGTGCAGGGCTACCAACACCGCGTTGGGGTTGCTGCGCTTGACTTCGATCGCTGCGGTTTTCAACAGCATGTTAAGCGCCGCTTTGGACGCGCGGTAGCTGTACCAGCCGCCCAGGCGGTTGTCTTCGATGCTGCCCACCTTGGCTGACAATACGGCCAGCACGCTGCGTTGGCTGTCGAGCAGCGGTGCAAAGTGCCGCAGCACCATGGCTGGGCCCAAAGTGTTGGTACGAAAGGTGTGCTCTAACTGCGCATAGTTCAGGTCGGCCAGGCGCTTTTCGGGCATGAAATGCGCACTGTGCAGCATGCCAGTGGCTGCGATGATCACATGGAACTTGCCTAGGGGTGCCAAGTGCGCTGCGGCAGTGGCTATGCTTTCCTCATGGTCAAAATCAATTGGCGGATGCGACTGGCGGTGCAAGCCCACCACTTGCGCACACTGCCGCTCTTGCGACAATAGGGTGTGAAAAGCCGTACCAATACTGCCCGATGCACCCAGCACCAACGCGCGAAAATCAGCGGGAAAAGATTGCATGCTGCTTACCCAAAATCCTGTTGATAGTGATGTGATTGCATTTGCGCTACAGTTAAAAAAATTTGAGCGCAGTTAAAAATTTCAACTACGGCCTTAGCAAACAATGCTTTGAACTGGAGTAACTGTATGCCAAATGCAAAAGTGAAGGACTGGCGGTGCTGAAATTCCCGATTTACCCATCAAGGTTAAGCGCTCAATTGCTGGTAGCCGCTAACAAAGCCTTGAGGTGACTATGGCGCAGACTAAACATGCCTTCAGCTCTGAGGACATCTCTCGCATTATTGAAATGGCCTGGGAAGACCGCACGCCATTTGAGGCGATTGCGCTGCAGTTTGATTTGAACGATTCTGCCCTGGTGCGCTTGATGCGCCAGCAGCTCAAGCCCAGCTCATTTCGTATGTGGCGCAAGCGCATGGCGGGTAGGGTCACCAAACATCTGGCCCTGCGCTCGCCCGATGTGGTTCGTGCCCACTGCCCCACGCAGTACAAGCGCCAATGAGGGCGTAGCTGTAGCGCCTGTCGAGAGTGTCTTTGCATGTTTGTCTTTTGCTGCCGCGTTACAGCATGACGAGCTGTAACGTGCCAGCGCGCGACAGACTGGGCTGTTGGATATATTTGAGCAGCAATCGGTAGGTATCCAGATCAAACGCCAGCGTATTGTGGACGTTGTGGGTGCTCAAAGTGTGCTCCAGCTCAGCGTCGTCATGCACGGTGCCTAAGTGGCACCACTGGTCAAACACATGCAGGTCGCTGCGGCCGTTGCTGGCGCTGTGCTCGCGCAGTCCTACCTTGCCTGGGTAGGGCCAGATGTGCAGCTTTTGAGCGGCCAAGGCCAGTTGTACCCGCAGGTGGTGCAGTTCGGGCTTTTCTTTTTGGCAACACACGCCTTTGCAGTGGCCTAGCTGCTGCGCAAAGCAGCGGCCCGTGCCGCCTTCCAGGCCCAAGGCCTGTGGGCACAGCTGGTGCGCTGCGGCCAGCTCGCGCAGGGCCGTAGTGGCTTGCGCTTTGGAGCGGTACACACCAAACATCTGCTCAAACAGCTGGGGCTGTAGTTCGTCGCCACGCACAAGGGTGAGCAAGGGGCGCTGCGCGGGGTCGGTGGCTAACTGCCACGCGCACAGGCTGCGCTCGCGGCGCAATTGGCGGTTAAACACGGGTTGCAGCTCTTTCACCAGCCGCGCCTCCAGCAGCAGCGCGCCAAGCTCACCCGCAGTCTCGCGCCACTCGATGCGCCGCACTTCCTGGGCTATGCGCATCTCGCGCGCTTGGGTGCTGGCGGCCTGAAAATGCGACATGACCCGCGCGCGCAAGGTGACGCTTTTGCCAACGTACAGCGGTAGCGGCCCGTCACCGTAGAACAGGTACACGCCGGGCGAGTTAGGTATGCTGGAAATCTCGGTCTCCAGGTGTGGCGGCAGGGTGGCGCTGCCTTGCAGCAAAGCCTGCGCCTGGGCTTGCACCTGCGCTGCGCCCAGTTCTTGCGTGGCCACGCGCAGCCAGCTTTGCACCACGTCCACATCGCCCATGGCGCGGTGGCGCGCCATGGTGCTCAGGCCGTGGCGCTGCATGATGGCATCCAGCCCGTGGCCTTTATGCTGCGGGTACAGCTTGCGCGACAGGCGCACGGTGCACAGTGTTTTGACCCGTAGCACCACGCCGATGCGCTCAAACTCGTACAGCAAAAAGCTATGGTCAAAGCGCACGTTGTGCGCCACCAGCACCGCGCCGTCCAGCAGTTGCAGGAGCTGACTGCTGACCTGTTCAAAGCGCGGTGCGTCCTGCACCATGGCATCATCAATGCCCGTGAGCTGCTGGATGAAATACGGTATGCTGCACCCCGGGTTGACTAAGCTGCTCCAGCGCGCTACCTGCGCGCCGTGCTCTACGCGAACCGCCGCTATTTCGGTGATGCGGCTGTGCTGCGCGTTACCACCAGTGGTTTCTAGATCGAGCAGGACGTAGCAGGGCAGCATAGAGTGGGATGGTAGGGCATGCGCTTACATGCAATCGCCTGGGGGGACAAGCTCGTTTACTTAGGTGCAGCAATTCAGAGCTTAGCTGGGCTACGTAAACGCAGTCACAATGGTGTCAAACACCCGCCGCACACGCGCGGGTACGGGGCCACGCTGGGGGCGATAGGCATAAATACCCCAAGGCGGTGGGGCATCCGCATCCAGCACACGCACCAAACGGCCAGAGTTCACATGCGCTTGCGCCAGGTAGTCTGGCAACTGGCCAAAGGCGACACCCGCCAACACGGCATCCAACTCCGCTTCGGCATCGTCAGTGATAAATGCGCTGAGTTCGGGCGGCACACTGCGCTGATTGCTGAAAAACCAGTGCCATGGCCTGCCGGTATTGCGGTCTAGCAGCGCGGTCATGGGTAAGTCGGACAACTGCGCGATATCGGTAGGAGTGCCAGAGCGCCCTATCCGCTGGGGGCTGGCATACACCCCAAAGGCCACCTGCCCAACGCGTCGAACTACAAAACGGTTGTCCATGAACAAACCCATACGCAAGCCCACATCAATCTGCCCATCCACCACATCGGCTAGCTCGTCAGACAGACGCAAGTCCACTACGATACCGGGGTGCTCCAAAGCCAGTGCGGCCAACGCAGGTAGCACGTGAAGGCGGCCCAAGCTGCGCGGGGCAGTGACACGCACCTTGCCTGTCAGTTCGGCCGCGGCGCGGTGTGCTGGTGGGGTGAACACCGCTTCTAATTGGGCCAGACCAGCGCGTGCGCGCGGCACCAGCTGCGCGCCAAATTCGGTAATCTGCATGGCACGGGTGGTGCGGTGAAACAGCAGCTCGCCATAGTGCTGCTCGAGTTGCTGAACCGCTCGGGTGACACCTTGGGGCGACAGACCCAGGCGGGCGGCGGTTTCACGGAAATTGGCGCTTTCGGCGGCTACGCAAAAAATGCGCAGCAAGTCTTGAGGATTGAGCATGTCTTATTGCAAAGTATTGTATTCCAACAATTGGAATTCTAAATCCTCAATAAATTCATATACATGGGGTTTGTTGCTTGCGAAACTCGGCTACTTGCGCAAATAAGGGGATAGCGACCCGCAAGGCGACTGATAAGCCCTTGTTTTGACCAAGCAACCTTTAACTACGAAAGACAAGCTATGAAAAATTACTCCACCTCCAAGCGTTTATCTCGCATCGCCATGGTTCTTGGCATGGCTACGGCCAGTTTGTTCGCCCAAAGTGCCATGGCCGGTGACAATGGCGCTGCCGAATGTGCGGCACTGCCGACCCATGCGCAGCTCAAAACCTCGCTCCTCGCAGCGCGTCGGGCCAACAATGCAGGCTTTAACCTGGATATGTGGGGTACGGTGGTCTCGCGCACTGGCGTAGTGTGCGCAGTAGCCTATACCGGCCAAAACTTGGGCGACCAATGGCCTGGCAGCCGCGCTATCTCGGCGCAAAAAGCCTACACCGCTAACGCCTTTAGCCTGCCTGGCCTGGCTTTGGCCACCGCCAATTTGTACAACGCAGTCCAGCCTGGTGGCAGCCTGTTTGGCCTGCAAGAGAGCAACCCCGTAGTTGCTGAACTGGCCATCGAAGGCCCAGCGAGCGCATGGGGCCAGGTGAAAGACCCGTTGGTGGGTCACCGTATGGGCGGTATCAACGTGTTTGGTGGCGGCCTAGCACTGTATAACGCCAGAGGTGAGTTGTTAGGTGCCGTGGGCGTGTCGGGTGACAGCTCTTGCGCTGACCATGCCATTGCATGGCGTACCCGTAGCACACTCAATTTAGACTACGTACCTGGTGGCGTAGGCCCAGGGGGTGTAGACCAGATCGCCTATGCAGGCGACTGGAAGCAGCCCCATTGCATCAATGCAGCTTCAGAAGATGCTGTAGTGCAGTCTTTGCCGGCTACTAAAAGAAGATAATCGCGTAAGCGCCCAGGCTCCAAGCCACCTTCGGGTGGCTTTTTTATTGGCTAAACTATCGATCATTCGCCATGAAACTCTCCCACCTATTCCAACCCCGTAATCCCCTGTTCTGGGTGGTGACCGCCTTGCACGCACTGACGATGATGCTGACCTGGATGCTACACAACCGCCCACTGAGCATTTTTGGCATGCTGTTGATTGGGGGCTTTGCACTGAGCAACGCCGTGCTGGGTATGTGGCTGACGTGGCGCTTGGTGCGGGGTGATGCAAGCAGCCACAGTGGTTAGCGCAGCAGTAACGGCCTTGTTCGCCATGCACCTTGGCTACGTGTAGATAATCTCTCTACACATGTTCAAATTCTTCGAGTCCCGCATCGGCAGCATTGCCACACCCTCCGCATATTCCAGCAGCGGCCCGCCGCCGGGTCTGGTGGCGTTTTACTGGCATTTTGTCAAGCAGACCAAGGGCTTGTACATCACCATGCTGGTCACGGGGCTGGGCGTGGCGTTGATCGACACCTTGATACCCGTATTCATCGGCAAACTGGTGGGGCTGATGACCTCGGTCAACCCGGCGCTGGCCTTGCAGCAGCAAACGCCTTTGCTGCTGGGCATGGCACTGGTCTTGCTGCTGGGCCGCCCCACCATGATTTTGCTGGACAGCCTGGTGCGCAACAACGCGGTGATTCCGGGGGCAACGACGCTGATTCGCTGGCAGAGCCATTGGCATGTGGTGCGCCAGAGCGGGCCGTTTTTTCAAAATGATTTTGCCGGGCGCATTGCCAACCGGGTGATGAACACGGCCAACTCACTGCGCGAGAGCGTGGTGGCCACCATTCGCGCGGTGTGGTACATCGTGGTGTATGGCATCAGTGCGCTGTCGCTCATGCTGTTGTTTGACTGGCGCCTGGCCCTGCCCATGCTGTGCTGGCTGGTAGGCTACGTGTTCTTTCTGCGGTATTTTGTGCCGCGCATGCGCGACCTGTCGCGCATCAGCAGCGAAGCGCGCTCATTGGTGATGGGCCGCGTGGTGGACAGCTACACCAATATCATGACGGTCAAGCTGTTCTCGCGTGCGCAAGACGAAGATGCCTATGTGCGCGAAGGCATTGACAGCCACCGAGACAAAATAGCCGACCACATGCGCATGACCACGCGCTTTATGACGACACTGACTGCGCTGAATGCGTTGCTAGTGGTAGGCACGGCGGGTGTGAGTGTGTGGCTGTGGAGCGCGCAGCTCATCAGCCCCGCCGTAGTGGCCACCAGCCTGCCCCTGGTGTGGCAGATCGCCAATATGGCGGGCTGGGTGAGCTGGGAGGTGTCGGGCATTTTTGAAAACGTGGGCGTGGTGCAGGAGGGCATCCAAACCATTGCCGTGCCACACACCTTGCTGGACGCGCTTGCCGCTACCGAACTGCAAGTGCCGCAGGGCAACATCACATTTGACAATGTCAGCTTCAGCTACGGCCAGGCGGCCAGCGGTGGGCGTAGCGTGCTACACAATTTGAACCTGCGCATCCGCCCTGGCGAGCGGGTGGGGCTGGTGGGCCGCTCGGGTGCGGGTAAATCTACGCTGGTCAATTTGCTGCTGCGCTTTTATGACGTAGAGGCTGGCTGCATCAGCATCGACGGGCAAGACCTGCGCAACGTTACGCAGGAAAGCCTGCGCGCCGCCATCGGCATGGTGACGCAGGACACGTCGCTTTTGCACCGCTCGATAGCCGCCAATATCCGCTACGGCCATCCCAGCGCGACCGATGCCGAGGTAGAGCTAGCCGCCAAACAAGCCCACGCCCACGAGTTCATCACCGAGCTGCGCGACTGGACGGGCCGCACCGGCTACGCGGCGCATGCCGGTGAGCGCGGCGTAAAACTATCAGGCGGCCAGCGCCAGCGCGTAGCTCTGGCCCGCGTGGTGCTCAAGAATGCTCCGATTTTGATATTGGACGAAGCCACCTCCGCGCTGGACAGCGAGATTGAAGCGGCCATTCAAGAGCAACTGGTGACGCTCATGCAAGGCAAAACGGTGATTGCCATCGCCCACCGCCTCAGCACCATCGCCCGCATGGACCGTCTGGTGGTCATGGACGCGGGCCGCATTGTCGAGCAAGGCACGCACCACGAGCTGTTGGCGCTGGGTGGGCAGTACGCCCGGCTGTGGCAGCGCCAGTCGGGCGGGTTTTTGGCGGAGGATCTGGAAGAAGCTGTGACTGCGGCTTAGTAAAGTTCGCTATTATTAAAGTAGCTGCTAACGCCTTATTTCATTGGCTTGAAAGCGCATATTCTTTAGTGTTGGTGCCCGTGCTCACCATGCACATGCTGGTGGGTAATTTCCTCTTGCGTAGCGGCGCGCACTGCGAGTACTTTCAAGTCAAAGCGCACATCCTTGCCCGCCATCGGGTGGTTGGCATCCATAAACACGGTGTCGCCCTTGATCTTCATCACGGTATACACCTGCACGCTGCCATCATCGCCCCGGCCTTCAAGCTGGCCACCGACTTTAACGCCGGGTGGAAACTGCTTTTTGGGCAGGGTGCGCAGCAGCGCTTCGTCGTACACACCAAAGGCATCTGCGGCTTGCAGGTTTAAAGTGACGGCAAAACCCGCCTCTTTTCCGTCGAGTGCTTCTTCAATCTTGGGCAGCGTGTTGCCATAGCCCCCGTGCAGATACACGGCAGGCTTGCCGCTGTTTTCAATCACTTTGCCATTGGCTTCGGTGAGTTTGAATTGCATGGTGAC
>JAYVJV010000070.1:0-2875 GCA_043769005.1 Polaromonas sp.
GTTGGCTTTGTTGGCCTGGAGCTGCTCCCAGCGGCCTGCCATGGCGGCTGAGCGCATGTTGTTGTTGAAGACGACGGCGGTGCGCCAGCCGCGCTTGCCCTTATATGTCCAGCCATGTTTTTGCACGGCGGCATCCCAGTCTTTGCGGAACTGGGTGATGGTGATGCCGTTTTCTTGGGCGCTGACCAGCGACTTTTGGATATCGGCGACCAGGTCGACATTGGTGGCCCCGGCAATGGTGAATACCTTGGCTTTGACTGGCCCGGCCAAGTCGTCCCACTTGAGGGTGCCTTCGGGTAGCTTGTCTTTCAGGAAGCGGACGGCCTGGTCGAATTTGACGCCGAAGGGTTGGACTTGAATGGGATCAGCCATGGATCAGAATCACTTTAGGTGCAGGATCGGTGTGCAGGTGCAGCACTTGATCGACATTGACTACTTGCAAGCCTAGGTCGTGGGCCAGGCGGTGCTCGATGCATGCGCCTTTGCTCAGCTCCCAGTTGGGCAACAGCACTACGGTGTCGCAGGTGGCGAGCTGGCGCACGGCCATGCGCATGTAATCGGCCCATGATTTGCTGGCGGGCTCTGGGTTTTCTGCGGGGTTCTCGACGTGGTGGCCTAGTCTTCGCAATACAGCGGCCACACGGTTGAAGTAGGGGTAGTTGAGGTCGAGTAGGCCGGACATGGGGCCTGCGATGTAGATGCGTTTCATGTCAAGAGTCCTTGCGCCGGAGGCGCGCCCACGCCACGGTCTAGCTGGGCATTGCTGCCTGCCCTGTGGCCTTCGTAGATGTCGTTGTTGCTGACGAAGCGGTTTTTGCTGCGATTTTTGGCCTCGCGCTCGGTGCTGTCTGGCCATTGCTGCGCCATGTATTGCGCGATTAGAAGGGTGTTTTTCTCGGGGCTGGCAAAGCGCTCCAATTTCTCGCGCACGCCGCCCACCCAGCCGGTAGCGAACGCATCGGCCCGGGCTGTTTTAGTTGAGGCTTTGATGCGCTTGTTTTGCTTGGCCAAGTGCGCAGCGCGGTCTTTGGCGCACTGGCGGCTTAGCACGTCGTAAGCATAGCCTGCGATATCTGCGGCGCAGCCTACACCCACAAAGACAATTTTGGTTTTTGTTTTCGCCGTGAAGCCGATCAGCACTTTCTCGCGCAACAAAATCAGGTCGCAGCCAAACGCATCGGCCACGAGGCGAGCCAGTCGGGACTCCCACGCGGGCACGCCTGACGTGCGGGCGTTGCAGCTTACCTGCTGCACATCGGCCAGCTCAATGTCGGTATCTGTGAGCTGGTGCTCAGCCATCAGCTTCTGAGCCTGGCGCATCGCGGCGGCCGCTTCATGCGGGTTGCTGCTTTTGGCAAGTGCTAAGCACTTCTTGATTTTTGACAGGGCTTGATCGCGGTTCATATCGGCCGCCCTAAAAAACTAGCCGTTGCCACTGCCGCCAGCCGATGAAACTCAGCTGCCGTCATCGTCAGCCGATCCCGGCTCTCCGACATACGCCAGTAAATCAGGTGGCCATCAAACACCAGAATGCTGCCTTTGTCATCCCACTTTGTTCCTTTGCTATAGGTGGCATCAAACCACTCCAGCATGCGTCTGCTGCTGACAAACCCATCTTGATGCGCCAGTAGCTCACGCTCTTCAGAATTAATTACTTTTTTATCGATCAGTATGAGTGGCAGACCATTCTGATTCCAGCCCAGCTGAATAGGTCGGCACCCGATGACCGCGCCAAATCCTAGGCGGCGGCAGGCCGTAGTACGCATGCCAGTGAACAAAAATACAGTCTCACCCAGCTTGATAGGCCGCCCCCGGATAGAGCACGTCTTGCGCGCGGCTTGCACCTCATCTGCAAACTCAGCTTTAAAGTTAAGCGCAGCCATCAGCGCACCCCCGCAATGATTCGACTGCTGCGTTTTGCGCTTCGAGCAATTCTTTGACGCTGTCTAGAGTGCGTACCACACATGAAGCGCGCTACAGGAATGTGAATGCCGCACCCATCGGCTGCGCACGAGTGTTTGGGGTTGCAAATGCTCATGCTGCCCCCGTGGCTGCGCCGCGCAGGATGCTGTAGCTTAGGGCGCGGTCTAGGACTTCGCGGAGGGCTTCTTCGTCTAGGTCGCCTACGAGGTTGGCCAGGTCGGCGCTGAACTGGGCTAGGGTTTTGCCTTGCTGTTCGTAGCTGACTAGCATTTGGTAGATGGGGGCGATCATGGTGTCTTCGATGGCCTGGTCGGCGGCTTCGGTGGCTAGCTGCATGGCTTCGTCTTCGGTCATACCTGCGGCTTTGGCGAAGGTGAAGCCTGCGATAGCGTTGAAGTCGATCTGGGCGGGATCGGCAGCGGGGTCAGCGGCAGGTGCAGCGGCGATATCCACTTTGGGGTCGGCTGCTGGAGCGACCTTTTTGCTGGTGTCAGGTAATTGATCGGGCGGCCGCGTGGGGCCCGGTGCTGCTGCTTTGGTCATGGGCAGCAGCGCGTCTTCGTCGTCGGTGGCCTCGACCATGCCCAGCTCGTCTAGCATGGCGGATTTGCTGGGACGTGCCCCCATGTTGGCAGCGATCTGAAAGGTCTCGGCGCGGTCTTTGGTGCCCTGGTTCTCCTGGAAGAACTCCAAGGTGGGCGCGGGGACATCGGGGCCGAAGTTGAACAGGGTGATCCACTCGAAGATTTGGCCCATGGATTGGGCTGCTATGTCGCGGTCAGAGTCGTGCACGCTGTTTTGGCGGCCTTGGGCGGTCTCGGCTGCGGCGCGGCTGCCTACCTCCATTTGCTCACCGACCATGGCCTGGCTGGTGATGGCCTTGGACATCTCGCGATTGCAGAGCATGATGAGGCGCTCTTGTGGCAGGCTGGAGCCGCTGCTGGTGGGCGTG
>JAYVJV010000071.1:0-23772 GCA_043769005.1 Polaromonas sp.
GGTTTCCAGTTCATGGGTGACTGGGCCAAGGGCGAGTTCACGGCGGCGGGCAAAAAACCCGGCGAGGGTTTTCTGTGCGCTGCTGCTCCGGGCACCGCAGATGCCTACACCTTTAACGTCGACTCGTTCATCATGTTCAAGCTCAAAGACCCCGCCGCCCAGAAAGCCCAAGCCGATCTGGCCTCGGCCATCTTGAGCACCGGGTTCCAGGAAGTGTTTAACCAGAACAAGGGCTCTATCCCGGTGCGCCTGGGCCACGACATGGGCAAGTTTGACGACTGCGCCAAGCTCTCGGCCAAAGACTTTGTGGAGACCGCCAAATCGGGTGGCTTGGTGCCCTCGGTTGCCCACGGCATGGCCATCAAGCCTGCTACGGCAGGTGGCATTCAGGACGTAGTCACCCAGTTCTGGAATGACGACAAAGTCTCGATTGCTGATGCGCAAAAGAAAATTGCCGAGGCGGCTGCCAAGTAACTGTTTTCCTTGAACGTCGTAGACGTTTTTCATAGGGCGCAGACTGTGGTCTGCGCCCTTTTTTCCTGTTGTGCAGGTCGCTAGTTCCACTCCACTATGTCCCGTTCTTTTGAGTCCTTATTGCCCAAGCTGGTGGTGGCACCGGGCTTCATACTGGGCTTTGCTTTTATCTACGGCTTCATGGTGTGGAACGGTGTGCTCTCGGTCAGCGCCTCGCGCATGTTGCCCAACTACGAGTTTGTCGGCCTGCAGCAGTACGGCTTGCTGTTTGCGCTGGATCGCTGGTGGGTAGCGCTGAAAAACCTGGCTATTTTTGGCGTGCTGTATGTGGGCGGTGCCTGCGCACTGGGCATTTTGCTGGCGATCTTTTTAGACCAGAAAATTCGCGGTGAAGGCGCATTGCGCACCATCTACCTCTACCCCATGGCGCTGAGTTTTGTGGTGACCGGCACCGCCTGGAAATGGATGCTCAACCCCTCCCAGGGTCTGCAAAAACTGGTGCAGGACTGGGGTTTTACCTCCTTTACCTTCGACTGGCTGGTCAACACCGATATGGCCATTTACTGCGTGGTAATTGCCGGCGTGTGGCAGTCCGCTGGCTTTGCCATGGCGCTGTTTCTGGCCGGGCTGCGCGGTATCGACGACAGCATCATCCGAGCCGCGCAGGTTGATGGGGCGAGCCTGCCGCGCATTTACTGGCGCATTGTTCTGCCCGCGCTGCGGCCCGTGTTTTTTTCGACCGTGCTGGTGCTGTCGCACCTGGCTATCAAGAGTTTTGACCTGGTCATGGCACTGACCGCCGGGGGGCCGGGCTACAGCACCGATGTGCCCGCCACCTTTATGTATGCCACCAGTTTCACGCGCGGCCAGATCGGTGTGGGCGCGGCCAGCGCCACCATTATGCTGATGACGGTGGCTGCGTTGGTGGTGCCGTATTTGTACTCTGAATTGCGTAGCAAGCCCCATGACCGATGAACTGAAACAACTATCGTGCGGCCTGAGCCTGCCCGAGCCTTCGCGGAGGCTGGCATGAAGATCGCTCGCGTTTTGGTCTACGCCGCACTGCTGCTGGCCGCGCTGTTCTTTCTTGCGCCACTGTATGTGATGCTCACCACCAGCTTGAAAGATGCCGAGCAGATCCGCGCGGGCAACTTGCTGAGCCTGCCCAGCTCGCTTGACTTTTCGGCATGGCGTAGCGCCTGGAGCACCGCCTGCACGGGGGTGGACTGCAATGGCCTGCAGCCCTTTTTCTGGAACTCGGTGGCCATGGCGGTGCCAGCGGTGCTGCTGTCGTGCATCTGGGGCGCGCTCAATGGTTATGTGCTCAGCCTGTGGAAGTTTCGGGGCAGTGAAGTGCTGTTTGGTTTTTTGCTGTTTGGTGTGTTCATGCCCTTTCAGGTGGTGCTGCTACCTATGAGCCAGGTGCTGGGCGCTATGGGCCTGTCCAGCTCGATTGCGGGCTTGGTGTTGGTGCATTTGCTGGCCGGCATGGCGGGCACGACACTGTTTTTTCGCAATTATTACGTGGCCATTCCGCGCGAGCTGGTGCAGGCCGCGCGCATAGACGGGGCGGGGTTTTGGCGCATTTTCTGGCGCGTGATTTTGCCCATGAGCACGCCCATCATCATGGTTACTTTGATTTGGCAGTTCACCAATATCTGGAACGATTTTCTGTTTGGCGTGGCCTTCAGTGGCTCGGACAGCAAGCCCATCACCGTGGGGCTGAATAATTTGGCCAACACCTCCAGCAGTGTGAAGGCCTACAACGTGGACATGGCGGCGGCCTTGATCGCCGGGCTGCCCACCATGCTGGTGTATGTACTGGCCGGGCAGTATTTTGTGCGCGGCCTGACGGCTGGCGCGGTCAAAGGATAGAGGACAGGTATGGCAAGCGCCCTGGATATCAATGGCATCAACAAACGCTTTGGCAAAGGCACCAAACAGGTCGAGGTGCTCAGGCACATCGACATCAGCGTGCAGGCGGGCGAGTTTTTAATCCTCGTCGGCCCCTCGGGCTGCGGCAAGTCTACCTTGCTCAACATCATTGCCGGTCTGGACGAGCCCAGCGAAGGCTCGATCCACATCGCCGGGCGTTGCGTGGCCAGCGCAGCGCCGGGCCAGGCGGTCAATGTGCCCAGCGCCCAGCGCGACATCGCCATGGTGTTCCAAAGTTATGCGCTCTACCCGACGATGAGCGTGGCCGAGAACATTGGCTTTGCCCTGGAAATGCGCAAGATGCCCAAGCCCGAGCGGCTGGCCCGCATCGACGAGGTGGCGCAGATGCTGCAAATCAGCCACCTGCTGGACCGCCGCCCCAGCCAACTCTCGGGTGGCCAGCGTCAGCGTGTCGCCATGGGCCGCGCCTTGGCGCGTCAACCGCAATTATTTTTGTTTGACGAGCCGCTGTCCAACCTGGATGCCAAACTGCGGGTAGAAATGCGCGCCGAAATCAAGCGGCTACACCAAACCAGCGGCATCACCAGCGTCTATGTGACGCACGACCAGATTGAAGCCATGACCCTGGGCAGCCGCATTGCGGTGATGAAAGACGGCCTGGTGCAGCAACTGGGCACGCCCGCACAAATCTACGGCCAGCCGGCCAACCTGTTTGTCGCCAGCTTCATCGGTTCGCCCACCATGAATCTGTTGCCCGCAGCGCGGTCACCCATTGCCGCACCCGTTGGCGCGGTCACGCTGGGCGTGCGCCCCGAGCATGTGCTGCTCGATGCGGCATCCCCCTGGCGGGCCACTGTGGGCTTGATTGAGCCCACGGGGGCAGACACTTACGTCATCGCGCAAGCGGACGAGCAGTCGCTGACGCTGCGCGTAGCACCCGACGTGCAGTTGGCTACGGGTGACACCGTGGGGTTGACGCTGCAAGCCGGGCAAGCGCACTGGTTTGATGCGGCAGGGGAGCGCTTGGCCAGTCCTGCCGTTTAAGCAGTGCTCACCGCACCCACGGCTTGAAACAAATTGCGAATCGTATCGCCTGAAATTTTGCGCGTAATAAAGACCAGACGGGTCTGCGTATCGCCGCTGGGCCAGCGGTCCAGATGGACGGGGGGGTGAAAGATATGTTGCACGCCCTGCACCACGACCGGACGGCCTTGCACATTCACGATGCCTTTCACCCGCAGCAAATCGGGGCCACGCAAGGTGGCCAGCAGGTCGAGCGCGCTGGAAAAGCTGGCCCAGGTAAAGGGCTCTTTAAAGCGCAAAGACACGGTGGTGATGTTCGGATCGTGTAGCGCAGGGCGGGTGCCCAGATAGCGCTCGCCTGTGCCAAGCGCAGTGTCTGCCTGGCCCGTTGCTGCGTGGGTGTTGCGCAGCGATTCCCCCAAAAAAGTGAGCGTGGCTGCGCTGGCGCGCGCGCTGGCCAGGCCCAGGTTAGTTAACATCGCTGGCTCCACAGCGCCATGGACGATCAAAGACACCCCCGCATGTGGGTTGGTGGCCAGAACGGCTGCGGTGAGCGCATCGAGTTGGTTTGCGCTTTTGTCAGAGGCTGAAGTCGGCGATTGCGCTGCATCCAGCATGTCGCTCTTGGTGATGAAAATGCGGTCTGCCAAAGCGATTTGTTTCACCGCCTCGGGTTGGTGCTCTAGCTGGTGCAGGCCGTGCAGTGCATCGACCAGTGTGACTACGCCGTCCAAGCGGTATTGCGCAGCCAGCAGGGTGTCGCTCACCAAGGTTTGCACTACGGGCGCGGGGTCGGCGAGACCCGTGGTTTCAACGATCACACGGTCAAAGTCGGCCATCAACCCAGCGCGGCGCTGGGCAAACAGCTCGCGCAAAGTCTCTTGCATGTCGGTACGTACCGAGCAGCAGATGCAGCCGTTGGCCAGCAGGGTGATGTTCTCCGACGACATCGTCACCAGGTCGTGGTCAATGCCAATCTCACCAATCTCGTTGATCACCACGGCGACGCGGTGCATGTCGGGGTGCTTGACCAGCTTGGAAATGAGCGTGGTCTTGCCGCTGCCCAGAAAGCCGGTGATGAGGGTGACTGGGATTTTTCCTGCCAGGGGGTCGCGCTCGAAGTTCACTTTGTTCCTTGACTATTTGAGGCGGTGGTATTCGAAGGGCGAAATCAGATTTTTTTGAACGCAGAGGGCGCGAAGGTTTCGCAGAGGGCGCAAAAGAAGACAAAGAAAAAAACAAAAGGAAGAGAGGAAGAAAGAAAAAAAGAAGAAAAGAAAATCGAAAAAGAAACAATGAAGGTAAGTTCAACACAATCAACTGAATGTATTGAAAATATTGAATTTAATTTTGAATCCTCTTTCTGACCCCTTTTGCGTTCTCTGCGTAATCTTCGCGCCCTCTGCGTTCAAAGAAGTCCGATTTCATCCTAAGCAAGTTACAAGCCCAATTTAGACCTAAGGCCCACTCAAATATTCATTTCCAGAATATACAACCCACCCGTAAACCGATCCACCGTATACACAATGCGTCGGTCATCCACATACACGTCATTCAACTGGATAGCTCCCGCTGGTGAGAGCTTGGGCGCGCCCGGAACGTAATACGCAATCTCTTGCACCTGGTAAGGATTAGACGTGTCGTACACCCGCACCCCAGCGTTGAAGAAGGTGCCGATGATGATGGTGTCGGAGCGGAAGGAGGTAGGCACGGGCAGGTTTTCGTGCAGGTTGTGCGCGCCAAAACGGCCCCCGCGTTTGATAAACGTTTCCACCGGAGGCGCAGGGAAGGTGCCGATGGGTACGGGGTTGGCTTCCACGCGGGCATCCACCACCCACACCAGTTTGGGCCAGTCGGCACCGTTGTCCAGCACGCACTCGTCACTGACGATCCACAGGCCGCGGTCGAACAAAGGCAGCACGGTGTGGGTAAAGCCGTTGAAGGGGGGCGAGTGGTTCCATTTGGATACCACTTTGATATTGCTCAGGTCGCCAATATCCAGCACCAGCGCGCCGCCGTCGATGTAGCCGACGTAGGCGCGATCCGGCCGCTCGGGGAAGACGTTGGTGTTGTGGGTGCGAAAGCCCATGTCAAAGGGCGCGGGCAGGCGTGCGGGCGCAGGCACTGCGTCGCCTTCGCGGGTGCCGGGGTACCACCAGCGGCCCGCTTCCACCGGCTTGGCGGGGTTGGAGACATCCAGGATGCGGTAGAACTGGTCGTCCAGCGGGTTGCGCGGCACAAAGTCGCTCGCGCCTGCCGACATGTGCAGGTATTTGCCGTCGACAAACCACACCGCATGCACGCCGCGCGAGTGCTGGCCTGAGCAGTCGAAATGCGAGATCAGCTTGGGATGCTCGGGGGTGCTGATGTCAAACAAATCGACCCCAGCGGGTTTGAGGCCCACGGTTTGCGTCTGGTAGGCCACAGCCATCACGTTGCCCACCACGTCCAGTGAGTTGGAGCGCACCTTGGCGTGGGGCAGCTCGGTTTGCACAATCAGTTTCGGATTTTTCGGGTCGGTGACATCTACACCCGAAAAGTTTTTCGGTGCGGCCTCGTGCGCCAGCCACAAAATGCGCCGCCCGTCACTGGTTTGCTGCATGGCCATGCCTTCGCCCAGGCCGCCAAAACCCGCCAGCTCGTGGTGGGCCAGCAGCGTCATGTTGTGGGACAGGGTTTGTTCTGATCGTGCAGCGGGGCTGGGGGCGTTAAGTACAGAGGCAGGCATAGGGTTTTCCGAGTGGTTTTATTTATCAATTGATAATATAAACCAATCTTGCAAGCACCGTTATTCGTAGTGTCCCCCCAGGTTACCCCCATCACCCAAGGAGCGTTGTATGAAACCCGTTTTCTCACGTCGTTTAAGTTTAGGCAAGCTGCTATTGGCTGGCCTGTGCCTAAGCTCCTTTGCTGCCATGGCGCAAAGCTTTCCGAATAAGCCAGTGCGCTTGGTGGTGACCTACCCACCAGGCGGCAGCTCAGACCTGATGGCGCGCATCATGGGTCAAAAGCTCAGCGCGCTGTGGGGCCAACCCGTGGTGATCGAGAGCAAGCCCGGTGCGGCTGGCTCGATCGGCATGGAGTACACCGCGCGCCAGAGCGCCGACGGCTACACCTTTGTAGTGGGCAACCTGGGCCCGGCCTCGGTTAACCCGCTGATCTCCAAAGTGCCTTACAGCATGGAGAAAGACTTTATCCCCGTCGCACTCACCGCCACCGGCCCCAACATTTTGGTGGTGCCTGCCAGCTCGCCTTTCAAGACATTGGCCGAGTTGTTGGCCGCTGCGCGTGACAAGCCCAATACCTTGAATTTTGGCACCAGCGGTCCCGGCAGCATGGCGCATTTGGGCGGCGAGATGATCATGCGCCAGGCCAATGTCAAGATGACGGGGGTGCCCTACAAAGGCGGCGGCTTGGCCGTGAACGACCTGCTGGCAGGCCATCTGCACATGATGGTGTCCGACGCACTGCCCGTCTCGCAGCACATCAAGGCGGGCAAGCTGCGCCCACTGGCCATCACCAGTGCCAAACGCTCGCCCATGTCGCCCGACATCCCCACCTTTGCCGAAGCAGGCCTCAGTGGTCTGGTAGCCGAGAACTGGTGGGGCGTGTTCCTGCCTGCGGGCACCCCCAAAGCGGTGACCGATGCCTATAACGCCGCCTTGGTCAAAATCATGGCCGATCCCGACCTGAAAGAGCGCTTTGCCGGTCTGGGCGTGGAAGCCCATGCCAGCACGCCAGAGGAGTTCAAAGCCTTCCTGGCCGCTGAAAACGCCAAATACAGCAAGCTGGTGGCCGACAACAACATCAAGGGCGAATAGGCTCACACAGCCATAAGCAGCGATTGAAATAACATGCGTGAGCCCGGCCTGCTGAGCAGCCGCGTCCCTTTCAGTGCCATCGTAGATCGCCCACCGCTCAAGGTGCCGGATGGCGGGCGCATGTTGGTGTGGGTGATCGTCAACGTCGAGCACTGGAGCATGGAGCGTGCCATGCCGCGCACCGTGCTCAGCCCGCCCATGGGCCAGCCCTTGCAGCCGGATTTGCCCAACTGGGCCTGGCATGAATACGGCATGCGCGTGGGCTTTTGGCGGCTGCATGATGCGCTGAAAAACTTGGGCATCATCCCCACCCTGGCTATCAACGGCAGCGTGTGCACCACCTATCCTCGCGTGGCACAAGCCGCACTCGATTTAAATTGGGAGTTCATGGGCCACGGCTGGGTGCAAGGGCCCATGCATGCGCTGGTCAATCAGCGCGAAGCGATTGAGCACACTGTCCAGGCGATTAAAAAATTCACGGGCAAAGCGCCCATCGGCTGGGAAAGCCCGGGTTTAACCGAGACCGCCGAGACCATCGACCTGCTAGCCCAAGCAGGCATTGAATACGTAGCCGACTGGGTGTTTGACGACCAGCCCGTGTGGATACCCGCCAGCCCACGCCCGGTGCTGTCGGTACCCTACACCGTAGAGCTCAACGACATCCCCATGATGCTGCTGCAAAGCCATAGCGGCGCTGAGATGTATGAGCGCGGTGTCGCGCAGATAGACCGCCTGTGGCAAGAGAGTGCCACCATTCCCCGTGTGATGGCGATTAGCGTGCACCCCTACATCACTGGCGCGCCGCACCGCATTGCCATGTTTGAACGGCTGCTGGCTTACGTACAATCAAAACCCGGTGTGGTGATTCGCACCGGCGCGCAGATTAACGATTGGTACCGGGCGCAGGTGCCAGCACCGGCAAATACCAAGTGAGCAGCAAACTGTCACCTAAAACTTCCGCAGGCAAAGCAACTGCCAAACCAGCCTCTAAGGCGGCCATTAAAGTTGCGCCCAATAAGTCTTCACGTAATGCTGTAGCCAAACCGGTACGCATAGCATTGGCCACAGCAGCATCCAAAACCCGCCTCTCACCCACCGAGCGCGAGCAGCACATCATTCAGGGTGCAATTACGTATTTTGCCGAGGTCGGTTTTTCTGGCCAAACCCGCGAGCTCTCCAAGCGCCTGGGCATTACCCAGCCCTTGCTATACCGCTACTTTGCCAACAAACAGGCACTGGTGGACAGGGTCTACCAAACCGTGTTTGAGGGCCGCTGGAACTCGCAGTGGCTGGTGCTGCTGCAAGACCGTAGCGTGCCTTTGCGTGAGCGCCTGTTGGAGTTTTACCGCCAGTACTCTGCGGCCACTTACCGCCCCGACTGGATTCGCATTTACATGTACGCCGGGCTGTCCACCCCGTCACTCAACCAGCGCTATATCAAGCTGATTCGCCGCGAGCTGATGCCTGTCATTTGCCGGGAGCTGCGCCTGTACTGCGGCGTGCAAGATAACGACAGCAAAGTGTCCAATGAAGAGATGGAGTTTTTCTGGAGCCTGCACGGCGGCATTTTTTATTTTGCCGTGCGCCACCATGTCTACCAAATCAAGGCACCCGTAGACTTTATGACCAATGTAGGCTTGGCGGTAGATAACTTTTTGGCAGGCGCGAAGACGACCTATAGTCGCTTAATAAAGAGCTCATAGGTCAATAAATAAAAGCGTAAGCAGCTATTAAAAAAGTAGCTATTTATTTCTTCTTGCGTACTGCCGTTTTGTTTTTTGTTTTGCCGCCAGCGCCCATCATGTGCTCAAGCACCGAGTACACCGCAGCCGTATCATGCGCGCCATGCCCCAGTGCCATGGCGGCGTTGTAGATGGGTATGGTGGTAGCAAACAGGGGCGACGCGGTGTCGGTGGCTTGTAGGGCATCGTTAATCAGGCGCATGTCTTTTTGCCAGGTCGATACCTTCATGGTGGCCTCGCCCCAGCTGCGCCGGACCATGGCCGGGCCACGCACCTGGAACATGCGCGAGCCGCCTGCGCCGTCGGCAATGACCTTGACCACCGTGCTTGCGTCCAGCCCAGAGCGCACGCCCATCAAAATCGCCTCGGCGGTAGACACGTTGTGGATGGCCACCAGCAGGTTGGCCACCAGCTTCATGCGCATGCCGTTGCCAAAGCCGCCCACCTCGTAGCAGGCGCGGGCAAAACCGTCAAACACGGGGACAAAAGCCTTGATGGCCTTGGCATCGCCGCTGGCATACACCGCCAGGTCGCGCGTAATGGCCTGTGCGCCCGTGCCAGACAGAGGACAGTCCAGCAGGGTAATTTTGTGTTTGGCCAACAGGGCGTGGGCTTTCATCTTGGTGGCCTCTGGCAGAGTGCTGCACTCAGCGGCGATCATGCCTTTGGGCGCAGCCGCTATCAGCTCTCCACACACCGTACCCAAGGCCGCGTCGCTGGGCAAAGACAGCACCACAAACTTGCAATGCCTGGCCACCTCAGCGACAGACTTGCACGGCGTGCCACCGTCTTTTTTCAGACGCTCACAGGCTTTGGCTACCGGGTCGTAGCCATACACGGTAAACCCGGCTTTGACCAAGTTGGCCGAGATGGCCGAGCCCATGATGCCCAAGCCGATCACGCCGACGGCGGTAGAAGTGGTGGCTGTATGGGTAGATTTTTTGTGAGTTGCAGTTGCCATAAAAATTTTCGTGAAAAATATGAATTGAAATTAAAAATTAAAAACAAAGGCTATATGTATCGGTAGTATTTTGGGCAATAATTTTTTTGACAGTATTATTTTTGGTTTTCTTTTGCGTCCTCTGCGGCCGGAAGTTTTCTCCCCTTCCCCTAGAGATAAAAACCTATTTACCCAGAGCCGCATTCACGCGCGGTATAACCTGCTCGGCCATCAGTTGCATAGAGCGCTTGGCCAGCGCCGGCTCCATCCAGTCGTGGCAGGCATACAGCAGGGTGCCAAAGTCACCCACCTGCTCTCTAAAGGCCAGCAGTTGCGCGACCACCGAGTCCACCGTGCCCGCCAGGACCAGGCGCTGCGTCACGTACTCGGGCGTGATCATCTCGTTGGGCATGTCCGGGTCGGTCTTGAACAGGTTGCCCCGCCCACCCGCACCCACCAGCTTGCGCACCAACTGCTTGAAGTAAAAATGGTAGGGGCCCTCTGCACCATGCGCGTAGTGTTTGGCGGTGGCCTCGTCGTCAGCCACAAAAATGCTTTTGGCTACGCGCCATTCGGATGGGGATGCGATTGCAGCCACCGCCTCACGGCCTTCCACATATTTAGGCCAATGGCTTTTGACCCACTCGGGCATTAAAAAGTTGGCTGATATGGGTTGCCAGCCGCGCTTGGCCATCTCGGTCACGCCCTGCGAATGGGGCGCCACAGCGGTGCCCACAATCAAGGGGTGCGGCTTTTGCAGCGGCTTCATGATGAAGCCTTGGCCAATCTCTGGAATCATGGTTTTTGCCACCGACACATTCCAGTATTTACCCTCGATGTTGTAGGGCGGTTCGGACTCCCAGATTTTCAGCACGGTGTTGATGCACTCGACAAACATCTCATTGCGGTTGTGGCCAAGGCTGCCAAACACTTCGGCATCGGACATCAGCCCGCCGGGGCTGATGCCCATGATGAAGCGGCCTTGCAGCATATGGTCCAGCATGGCCGCCTGCGCCGCCACGTTGGCCGGGTGGCTGTTGGGCAGGTTGATGGTGCCAGTGCCGAGCATGATGTTTTTGGTCTCGGCCGCTAGGCTGGCCAGGAACATCATCGACGAGGTGACCGTCTCGGCTGCGTCTGTTACATGCTCTCCCACAAAGGCTTCGCAGTAGCCCAGCTTGTCGGCCAGCAGCACGGCCTCGCGGTCTTCGGCCAGGGTCTGGCCAATGTTGCGGCCAGGCGGATGCAGCGGCATCATGAACATTCCGAGTTTCATGCGGTTCCTTGTGTGTGATGCAAACTGAGTGCGATGGAGAAGTCTCTGTACGTTGTCTGAACGGGGTTAAGCTACGCGCGCCAGCGCCACGCCCGCCGGGGTAGCGGTGGGCGCGGCATCCAGCGCCACACCCTGGATGTATTTGCCGTTAAAGAACAAGAGCGGCGCAGCATTCTCATGCGCATAGCGCTGCACCTGGCCCAGAAACAGCACATGGTCACCCACCACCTGCTCGCTCAGCACGCTGCATTCGATACTGGCCACACAGCCCGCCAGAATCGGCGCGCCATGCAGGCCGTCGGTGTAGGCCACGCCAACAAACTTATCCTGCGCCGGGCGGGAGAAGCGCTTGGACAGCTCGATCTGCTGCAGCGTCAGCACATTGACCGCAAAGTGCCCCGTGGCGCGGAAAATTGGCAAGCTCAGCGCCGTAGCAGCCAGGCTCCACAGCACAATGGGCGGGTTGAGGGAGACGGTGTTAAAGGAATTGGCCGTGATACCCGCCCGCGTGCCATCAGCCGCCCGCGTGGTGATCACCGTCACACCCGTGCCAAAACGGCCAAAGGCGCGGCGCAGGTCCAAGGGGTCAATCTCGCTGTGGCTGGGCTTCATGTAGTGTGGCATCCCCAAACCTGCCAACGCAAAGCACGCTGGATGTTCGGGTTATTAATCAATTGATAAATTATACCGTGGGTTGCACGGCTGGGTGTGGTGCGAATAAGTCAATGGACAGCCTATGGCCAACCCAAAAAAAAGCCGTCCATGCAGACGGCCCTTGGGGACGGATGATGCGGACACCCCAGGGCGGTAGCCCAGCGGGGCGCGTAGGGCTTATCGCCAACCCGCAGCCACCAGTTTGGAGTCCACAAAGTCGGCCAGCAATTGGTACGCAAAAGGCGTGGGATGGACGCTGTCAGCATATTGGTAGCGGCTCACATCCACGCCCGCCAAGGTGTTGGATGCCGTACATGTCAGCGAACTACCACCCAGAATATTGGTGGTGGTGAGACTGGCATCACAGGCCGGGGTAAGCACGTTGGTTAGGGAAAACTGCGCTGGAACCGTGGCTTGCAAAACGCTTTGGGTAAAGGCGTCGACCAGCACCACGCGGGGCTCGCCTACCAAACCCGTTGCCAAGGCGCTGTTAAACGCGTTGGCCATGTTGACCAGCAGACCTTGCGTTGGCGCGTCCAGAGAAAGGCCAAACGGTGTGCGGCTGACATCTGGTAAATTCACCACTGCTACATACTTTGCACCCTTGGCCAGCACCTGCGATTTCACCGCAGTCGCCAGCTCGGTACCGGCTTGCCCCATGCCCGCCACTGCAGCCTGGATTGCAGCGTTGGTGGCGGTGGCACCACCGCCAAACACCGTAACTTGTACTGGCGGCAGCCAGCCTGCAAACTGCGCTGCGCCTGCAGCCGCAGCACCGCCCGCAGCCGCACTGGCCACACCATTGAAGTTGAGGAAAATATCATTTCCACCAGCCATCACGGTGACCAATTCATTGCCCGAATAGGTGGTGACTTTCGTCGCATGGTTTGCCATCTGGTTCACTACCGGCAAGGCCATCAGACCAAGCCCCGCAGCTGAAATAGCGGCGGCGGATCCCGCAGCGCCCAGCACCGCCTGTTGGATGGCCACACTGCTGGGGCCAAAGGCGCTTGTCACCCGCGAGCTACCCTGCGCATAGTTGTAGCATGTCGCGATGTTTTGCACGTCCACAGCCGCCAGGTTAGGCAAAATGCTGCGCAAACCCGTTTGTGCAGCGCAGGGCGCGGGCACGTTCAGTTTGCTGGCCATCACCGCTGTCCAGTTTTTTGCTGTCGGCGAATTGACAGTCCACTGACCACCGCCCACCGCGGCAATGGCACCTACTTTATAGGTGCCCACATCACTGAGACTATCGCCAAAGTTCACCATCGAGGTAAACACAGGTTTGGGCTGGAGGGTATTGGTAGCGCTGTCGTCACCGCCGCCACAGGCCACCAGAACCAAGGCCGTACTCACCGCAGTGAGAGCGTATTTCCATAGTTTCATCTTCGTAACTCCAATAAAAATGTTGACTGTTTTGCACAGCATGCCATGGGAAAAATAAAAATAGAACGCTCGTGCTATTTAAACGACATCATACGCAATTCTGTGCATCGCAGGTCGGGGGTAACTACTAGGCTGGGGCTTTTCCTCTGACGGTCTGGTGTGTTGGGTCAGGCTGGGTGGTCGCCCCGGTAGCGCAGCTTCATCCCCAATATGGCACCCGCCAACACCAAGGTCACGGTATTGGCCACCACAATGGGCCAAGCACCCAGCAGCAGCCCGTAGGCCAGCCACAGCGCGATGCCTGCGGTAAACATGCTGTACATGCTCAGCGAGATGCCGCTGACATCCTGGGTCTGAAAGGTCTTCCAGGCCTGGGGTACAAAGCTGGCGGTGGTCAGGCTGGCTGCGAGGTAGCCGATGAGTTCGGTGGTGGGCATGGTGGAGGTTCGGCAAGTTGCTATATTTTCAGTAGCTGTTTACGCAAATTTTTATTGGGCTACAGCCCGATTTAATGGTTAATCTTTAGGGCGCAGAGGCTGTTTTTTCATCGCGGATGGTCCACTCTACCAGCCTGTCCAGTGCGGGCCGCGCTGCCTGGGCTTTGGGGTGGTTGATGATGGCGACGATGCTGTAGCGCTGGCCACTGCGGCCGCTGGCGTAGCCAGCCAGGGCCGTGACGCTGTCCAGCGTGCCGGTCTTGAGCTGCGCATTGCCCAGCGCCTCTGACAGCGGGTTGCGGGCGCGCATGCCAATCACTGTTCCGTCCACCCCGGCAACGCTCAGAGAGTTAGCAAACACTTCTGCGTGCGGGCTCGCAGCGGCGTGGTGCAGCAGGGCCGTGATCGCCTGGGCATTGGTGCGTTCGCGGCGCGAGAGGCCGGAGCCGTTTTCAATGACAGGCAGGCTGATGCTGGGCAAGGTTTTCTTCCACCATGCCGCCAGTTGGCGTTTGGAGGCTTCAAAGCTGGCGCGCTTGCCCTGCGCCGAGAGGGTTAAAAACACCTGCTGCGCCATCACGTTGTTGGAAAACTTGTTCACATCGGCAATGATGGCTGAGAGCGGCAAGGAGGGTGCTGTGAGCAGTGCACGGGCCCCCTTGGGCGTGGCATCTTCGCGCACCTTGCCGCTTAATATGCCGCCTGAGGCCAACCACATGGCGTGGATCACGCGGCCCGCATAGTCGCGTGGTGCGCTGTAGGCGACAGACCAGGAGCGTTCGCCGCAACTGGCGGGGTAGCGGCCTGCAAAGCTGATTTTGCTGGGGGTTAAAAAGTCGGCCTTCAGATGGCTATGCCAGTCGCCGCAGCCGCCGCTGGCGAGGGGCGCTTCGGTGGGGATGGTGACATCGGATATCGGGGGTTCATACTTGATCAGCACGCGCTGGTTGGCAGCATCGGGCGTGAAAGTAAAGATGAGAGATTTGAAGTTGATCAGCAGACCATCGGGCGCGGCGTTGTAGGGGCGCAGGGGCTCGTCGTCGAAGTCGGCGGGGTTTTTGTCAGGCACCTGGAAAATGCTGCGGTCCAGAATCAAGTCGCCACGCACCTCGCGCACGCCCTTTGCCTTCACTTGGGCAAACAGTTCTTCGATGCGTTCCAAGACCAGCTTGGGGTCGCCACTGCCGCGGATCACCAGGTTGCCCTGTAGCACGCCACCTGGGGCCAGTGTGCCGTCAATATAGATGCGGTTCTTCCAGGTGAAGTCGGGCCCCAGGGTGCTGAGTGCCGCATAGGTGGTGACCAGCTTCATGACCGACGCAGGGTTCATGCTGGCATCTGCCCGGTGCGACAGGCGGTGCACTGATGCTGTAGGCGTGGTGCGATGTCCGGGCAAGCTGCTGCTGGAAGTCGCGGTCGTGCCAGAGAGGTCGTGGCTAGTGCTGGTCGTAGCACCCTCACTGGCAAGGCTGGTGCTGCCCTGGTGTGCCGTGCTGTCGGTGCCGCCCAAGGGGGTGCTGGGCAACGGGCTGTTCGTCGTACCGGCTAGCTGCTTGGTACCGGGTACGGCGGTAATTAGCACGCTCAGTGCCTCTTTGGGTACACCGGCCTGTGTCAGCGCCGCCAGCACATCGCTGGGCAGTGCCTGGGCCGTAGTGCTGGCGAACAGGCACAGTCCCAGCAAAGCAGCCGCCTTGGCCTTGCCTATGCTAGACAGCCTAAACCTGAGGCCTGATACGCCATACCGAAGAGTCGAATTCATCGTGCGATTATCGTTGCGGGTCAGAGGGCAGTCCGCATCTCGCCTGTTCAGATCTAAAACTGAAGCAAAAAGACCTCGGAACCGATAAAAATGTGAAAAAAAGCACAGAATTTTCTGTAAATCAAATTTTTACATAAGCTGTTATTCGGGTTAGTACGGGTGCATAATCCGCTTCCCGGCCTTGCGCTTGTGTATACGAACTTCCATGAACCGTTTAGCTGCGATATTGCCCGCCACACAAGTGGTCGTGGGTCTTGATGCCACCAGTAAAAAGCGCGCTTTTGAAGAAGCCGGGCTTTTATTTGAAAATTTGCATGGCCTGTCCCGTGCGCTGGTGACTGACAGTTTGTTTGCCCGCGAGCGTTTGGGCTCTACCGGCCTGGGTCATGGCGTAGCTATACCGCATGGCCGTATTAAAGGTCTGAAGGCACCGATGGCCGCTGTCATGCGTCTGTCGCAGCCCATTGGCTTTGATGCACCTGACGAGCAGGCGGTCGGCATTTTGATCTTTCTCTTGGTACCTGAAGCGGCAACGCAAAAGCACTTGGAGATACTGTCCGAAATTGCCGAGATGCTGGGCGATGCCGTGCTGCGCGAGAAAATCAAAGCCGCCGACAAGGTCGACGTACTGCACGGCCTGATCGCCCACTGGCAGTCTGCCCTCTCCAGCCTGCCCGCCGCTGCCTGAGGTGCGCTTGCATGGCGCGGATGGTGTCTACCGTAAGATGCAGGGCATGACAGCAGACACTTTAGCCCCATGAAACCTACCGTCATTAGCGCCGATGCGCTGTTTGAAGAGCACCGCGCCCTCCTCAAGTGGGACTGGGTTGCGGGCCTGGGTGCCTCCGAGCGCCGTTTTGACGAAGTGGCCGTGCGCGCCGCTCGCTCTGGCGCAGACCTGGTGGGATACCTCAACTACATCCATCCCTACCGCATCCAGGTGATGGGCGCGCGCGAGGTGGCCTACTTTACGAATGCCAGCCCCGAGGACTGCGCCCGGCGCATATCGCGCATTGTTACGTTGGAGCCGCCAGCCCTGGTGGTGGCCGACAACCAGGTGTTGCCTGCCAACTTGCTGGCCCTGTGCGAGCGGGCGCAAATCCCGGCTTTTCACACCCAAGAGTCGGCCGCCTTTGTGATTGACGTGCTGCGCGCCTACCTGTCGCGCCACTTTGCTGACCGGCACACCATGCACGGGGTGTTCATGGATATTTTGGGCCTGGGCGTGATGATTACCGGCGAGTCGGGCCTGGGCAAAAGTGAGCTGGGGCTGGAGCTGATCTCGCGTGGCAACGGCTTGGTGGCTGACGATGCGGTGGATTTGTACCGCATCAACCAAACCAGTGTCGAGGGCCGCTGCCCCGACCTGCTGCAAAACCTGCTGGAGCTGCGTGGCATTGGCTTGCTGGATATTCGAGCCATCTTTGGCGAGACGGCAGTGCGCCGCAAAATGCGTCTCAAACTCATCGTTCATCTGGTGCGCCGCCAAACCATGGAGCGCGACTACGACCGCATGCCCCATGAACCGCTCCTGCAAGATGTGCTGGGTATTACCGTGCGCAAGGTGGTCATTCAGGTGGAAGCAGGACGCAATCTGGCCGTACTGGTAGAGGCGGCAGTGCGCAACACCATCTTGCAACTGCGCGGCATCAACACCTTTGACGAGTTTGTAGAGCGCCAACGCAAAGCTATGGATCAACCGCAAAACGCACAGTAATTTGTGCTCTAGCCCAATAAAATACAGCGTAGGCAGCTACTGTATTCGTAGCGTTTTGATGGTCGCTTACCCTGGCTCACGCATCGCATTTTGCCAAAACTGCAGTAACAACCGCAGGCCAGGAGTCATAGGTTGCGCAGCCGCATCGGTTCTAAGCGAATTGCGCACGTTGTGCCAATCTGCTTGCGCGACGACTTGTACCGTGGAGTGGGGCACCTGCGCAAAACCCATGTGCCAGCTGGCGAAATGCAAGCGCTCCGTAGGGCCTGCCAGCAAGGGCAGCAAGCCATGGTGCAGGTGAGAGGCTTTGATGCGTGCATAGACTTCGTTCACGCCCTGCGTCGGCCCCTCCAAAAACTGAAAAAACGAACCATCGTGGTACAGCAGCGCACCCGTCACGCCCACCGTGATATTAAAGCCGCGTGCACCCACGAGCAAGCGATCCAGCTCAGCATCGCTGAGCAGTTGCACCGCGCTACTGCAATAGGCGATTTGGCTAAGGGCTGTCATGGTCAATCAGCTGGCTACTAGGCTGGGTTTTGCTTGAATGGATGTTTGCAGTACCATTTTAAACATAAGCTATTAGCTATGTATTTAATAGCTTCTCACACTATATTTTGTAGGGCTGCAGCCTGATTTGTATGGAAATGCAAGCACCTGCTACAGGGTCGATGCCTGATCCTGGCCTGCCAACGCGGCAGTCTGCGTGATGGGGGTGTTTTCCATTGGACGCAGTGGCAAATTAGCCTGTGAGCTAGCTCGCGTTAAATCCCCATTCCTGCAGTGCACCTAGCAAAGCGGCACGCCCAGCACTGTGCACCACGCTGCCGTGGCACATGACGATGCGGTCAAAATCGTGGGCAAACAAGCTGGTCAACGACTGAGCGGCAACTGCACCAGCGGCATTTTGAGGAAGCTGGGGAATAGTTGAATGCCAGGAGCGAGGGTTTCTGGGCTCATGCAAGATTATCTGCACAAAAGAGTGGCGCTGGCAATAGTCTCAGCCGCTGATGCAGGGTGCTGGTATCAGCCCCGCGCGTCCAATCCCATGGGCTGCGCTAATGGGCGTTTGGGTCTAGCTGAGATTCAAACGGGTGTCCGCAGTGAGCTTGCGTGACACTGCTGGAAGCAGTGCCATCACCCCAACGTCTCCCAACGCTCCAGCGTTTGCAATAACTCGGTCTCAATCGCAGCCTCGCGCTGCGCCAGTTGCAGGGCGCGGGCGTTGTCGGTCACGTACAGCTTGCCGTCGGCGAGTTGGCCTTGAATGGTTTTTTGCTCGTCTTCCAGGCTTTTGATGCGCTGGGGCAGGGTGTCTAGCTCGCGCTGCTCCTTGTAGCTGAGCTTTCTGCGCGCAGCGGTGGCGCTCGCTGAGTTCGTTGCGCTGGCAGGTGCGGCCGCGCTGCTTTCTGGCGTGCTTGCAGCGCCGATTGCAGCGCTGGAGGCAGTCAACCCATGCTCATCATTTAATAGCTGCTTGCGCTCTGTTTTATTGGTTTGCGGCTCATTTTTATTGGAATTTTTACTGTTCCCAGCCAGTTGCGCACTGCGTGCCCGCTGCGTCAACCAGTCTTGCACACTGCCCTCGTATTCGCGCCAGAAGCCGGGCTGGTTGGGCGTGGCTTCCCAGGCGATGATGCTGGTGACCACGTTGTCGACAAAGGCGCGGTCGTGGCTGACCAAAAACACCGTGCCGGGGTAGTCTTGCAACATTTCCTCCAGCAGCTCCAGGGTGTCGATGTCCAGGTCGTTGGTGGGTTCGTCCAGCACCAGCACGTTGGCGGGGCGGGCGAACAGGCGGGCCAGCAGCAAGCGGTTACGTTCACCGCCACTCAGGCTGCGCACGGGGCTGTTCGCACGCGCCGGGCTGAACAAAAAGTCGCCGAGGTAGCTTTTGACGTGTTTACGCGCGCCGTTGATCTCGATCCACTCGCTGCCGGGGCTGATAAAGTCTTCCAGCGTCGCGTCCAGGTTGAGCGCATCGCGCATCTGGTCAAAGTAGGCCACTTGCAGGTTGGCACCCTGGCGGGCTTTGCCGCTGTCGGGTTGCAGCTCGCCCAAAATCAGCTTGAGCAGGGTGGTTTTGCCCGCGCCGTTGGGGCCCAGGATGCCGACCTTGTCGCCGCGCATGATGGTGGCGGTAAAGTCGCGCACAATGGTTTTGGGGTGGCCGCTGCCCAGCGTGGCAGCAAAGGCCAGGCTCACATCGGTCAGCTCGCTGACCAGCTTGCCGCCGCGCTCGCCCACGTCCAGGTCCAGTTTGACGCGGCCCAACGCGTTGCGGCGTTCAGCGTGGTTATTGCGCAGCTCGCCCAGGCGGTTGATGCGGGCGGTGGCGCGGGTGCGGCGGGCTTCCACGCCTTTCCTAATCCATATTTCTTCCTGCGCCAACAGCTTGTCGGCCTTGGCAAAGATAATGGCTTCCTGCGCCATTTGCTCTGCTTTTTGCAGCACGTAGGCGGCAAAGTTGCCTGGGTAGCCGGTCAGCTTGCCACGATCCAGTTCCACAATGCGGGTGGCCACGGCATCCAGAAAGGCGCGATCGTGGCTGATGGTGACGATGCTGCCCTTGAAGGCGACCAGCAGCTCTTGCAGCCAGGTGATGGCATCCAGATCCAAGTGGTTGGTGGGCTCGTCTAGTAATAGTACATCTGGGCGTGCGACCAGCGCCTGCGCCAAGGCCACACGCTTTTTGGTACCGCCCGAGAGCTGGCCCACCACTGCGTCGGGGTTGAGTTTGAGGCGTTGCAGCGTTTCGGTCACGCGCTGCTCCCAGTTCCAGCCGTCTTGGTCTTCGATGATGGTTTGCAGCTTGTCCAAGTCGCCTTCGCCCGACAGATACTGCTCCATCACGGCTTTGAGCGATGCTATACCTGCGCTGGCAGCTTCAAAAACCGTAGCATCCGGGTCTAGCGCGGGCTCTTGCGCCACATACACCACGCGCACGCCGCCTTGCAGTTGCAGCACGCCGTCGTCGGGTTTCTCCAGCCCCGCCAGAATTTTAAGCAGGGACGATTTGCCTGCGCCGTTGCGGCCAATCAGGCCGACTCTTTCCCCCGTCTCCAATGAAAAATCAGCGTGGTCAAGCAGCGCAAAGTGACCAAAAGCGAGTTGCGCATCTAAAAATGTAATCAAAGCCATAGCCCTGATTGTCGGGCATGCGGGACCTGGGGAAAGAAATTAGAACCAGTGGGGATACTTTGACGGGCTATATTGGGGGTTCATTTGAACGTACTAAATCAAAACGTGCTGGATCGACCCCGGACTGGCATTTGGAGCAACGATGGAACTAAAAATCAATGGCCAGGCGCGCACTGTGCAGGCCGACGGCGCAATGCCTCTGCTGTGGGTGCTGCGTGATGTGCTGAACATGACGGGCACCAAGTTTGGCTGCGGTGTAGCAGCCTGCGGCGCATGCACGGTGCGGGTGAATGGCGCACCAGTGCGCTCTTGCGTTACGCCCGTCTCTAGCGTGGTGGGCAAACAGATCCAAACCATTGAAGGTCTGGGAGCCACCAAACTGCACGCCCTGCAAGAGGCCTGGATTGCCGAGCAGGTGCCCCAGTGTGGCTACTGCCAAAGCGGCATGCTGATGGCAGCGGCCAGCTTGCTTGCGGCCACGCCCCAGCCCACCGACGCGCAAATTGACGCGGCCATGACCAATATCTGCCGCTGCGGCACCTACCAGCGGGTGCGCGCGGCCATTCACCGCGCGGCGGGCACAGTAAAAACAGCGGTATTGAGCTCCGCCGGGCCGCCCCAAGGCGCGAAGGCCTCCCCAGGAGGCAGTGCAGTACACGCAGTGACAAACGTGAGGGCCATAGCATGAAGCGGCGCAATATCCTCTTGTCGGCAGTAGGCATCGGCGGCGCGCTGCTGGTGGGCTGGGGCGTGATGCCGCAGCGCTCGCGCCTGGGCAAGGGCGAGCTGATGCTGCCCAAAGAGGGTGATGTGGCCCTGAACGGTTGGATAAAAATTGCCGCCGATGGCGTGGTGGTACTGGCCATGCCGCGTAGCGAGATGGGCCAAGGCGTGCACACCGCGCTGGCCATGCTGGTCGCTGAAGAGCTGGACGTGCAGCTGGCTCTGGTGCGTATCGAACCGTCGGGGCTGGACACCATTTACGGCAACGTGGCCATGTTTGTAGCCGCGCTGCCCTTTCACCCCAAAGACGGCGAGCCAGGCCAGCAAACCACACTGGTCAAAACCAGCGAGTGGGTGGTGGGCAAAGTGGCGCGCGAGCTGGGCGTGGTGGTGACCGGCGGCTCGTCCAGCGTGGCCGATGCCTGGGGGCCGCTGCGTTTGGCGGCCGCGACGGCGCGTGCGCAGCTGGTGGGTGCGGCGGCGGCGCAATGGGGAGTGCCTGTGGGGCAAATCAAGCTGGCGCAAGGTGTACTGACCGCAGCGGGTAAAACCGCCAAGCTGGGCGAGTTTGCCAAAGCGGCGGCCAACCAGCCGCCTGGTGAGGTCAAGGTTAAAGAGGCCAAAGACTTTCAACTATTGGGTACCAGCGCCCCGCGCTTGGACGTGCCCGCCAAGGTCACCGGCATGGCGCAGTTCGGTATTGACGTGCGCTTGCCCGGTATGGTGTTTGCCGCTGTGCGGCTGTGCCCCATGCTGGGTGGTGCGCCAGGTGCGGTGGATGCAGCCAAGGCGCTTGCCCTGCCCGGTGTAGAGCGTGTAGTAGCCGTGACCGCACTGGGTGGTGGTACAGCGGGTTTGGCGGTGATCGGTGCTACCTCATGGCATGCCTTGCAAGGCGCGCAGGCGCTAGACGTGCAGTGGCAGCAGCGCCCGCTGGGCGCGCTCAACACGGCGCAGATCGAGGCGCAGTTGCGCGAGACGGCGGCGCAAGGCGGTGGGTTTACCTTTCATAGCCGGGGCTCGGTGACCGAGGCCGAGCGCAGCGCCAGCCGCACGGTCGAGTCCCTCTACAGCGCGCCCTATCTGGCCCATGCCACGATGGAGCCGATGAATTGCACTGCACAGGTGAAAGACGGCAAGGTCACTCTCTGGGTGCCCACCCAGGTGCCACAAATGGCCCGCGATATGGCTGCACAGACAGCCGGTGTGCCTAAAGCAGCGGTGACGGTGCACGTTACCTTGCTGGGGGGCGGTTTTGGCCGTCGGCTGGAGGTGGATTTTGTGGCCCAAGCGGTGCGTGTGGCGATGGACTGTGGCGGCAGACCGGTGCAGTTGCTCTACTCCCGCGAAGAAGACATGCAGCACGACTTTTACCGTCCTGCCCATGCCGCCTTACTGCGCGCCAGTGTGGATGCCAGCGGTGCCGTGAGCAGCCTGCGCATTCAATCCGCAGGCGATGCCATCACGCCGCGCTGGTTTGATCGCGCCTTCCCCTTATTAGCGGGCCCAGTAGACGGGCCTGACAAAACCACAGCGGAAGGCTTGTTTGATCTGCCTTACAATTTTGCCCACCAACATATGTCGCATACGGCGACCAAGCTGGGCGTGCCAGTGGGCTTTTGGCGCAGTGTGGGACATTCGCACAACGCGTTTTTCTCCGAGAGCTTTATGGACGAGCTGGCGCAGGCCACACAGACCGATCCGTTGGAGTTTCGCCGCCGCGCCTTGGCGCATGCGCCGCGCTACCTGGCGGTACTTAACCTGGCGGCCCAGCAGGCTGGCTGGGGCAAGGCACTGCCCAAGGGGCGAGCACGCGGAATCGCCTTGCACGAGTCGTTTGGCTCTATTGTGGCGCAGGTGGCTGAGGTGTCGCAAGAGGGCGGCGCGCCGCGTGTGCACCGCGTGGTGTGCGCTATCGACTGCGGTAGCGTGGTCAACCCCGGCATCGTGGCGCAGCAGGTAGAAAGCTCGGTGGTATTTGGGTTGAGTGCAGCGCTGTTCGGGCGCATAGACATCGTGCAAGGCCAGGTGCAGCAAACCAATTACCCCAGCTACCGCATGCTGGACTTGGCGCAATCGCCCATCGTGCACACCCATATCGTGTCCAGTACCCACGCACCTACAGGTGTAGGCGAGCCAGCGCTGCCCCCGTTGGCACCCGCCGTGGCAAATGCATGGTTCACACTCACAGGTGCTCGCCAGCGCAGTCTGCCTTGGGTAAAAAGTACTCGTGCGTAGCGTTGTACAGGAAACGAAGGGTGTACGAGCGTAATTTTTGTAGAAATAGTTGCGCGCACCTCGCAATTCGTTGTATACTAGCAGGCTCTGCTGATGACGGCGAGACAAACACTCAACGGTCTGTTTCGCTGGCAACAAAAGAAAAATCTCAAATTTATTTGACGGGTCACAAAAATCCGGTATATAATTCGAGGCTCTGCTGAAAATGCAGACAGATTTGAAAAGCACAGCTCAAACGAGCAAAGCGCAGTAAAAATGTCAACATGCAAATAAAGTAAAAAATAATTTAGCAAGTCATTAAAAGCATGCTATAATCGAAGGCTCTGCTGATCACAGCAAGCAAAACAGAAACAAGAAATTGTTGATGTGGCTCTTTAAAAATTTACAGCCGATAAGCGTGGGTGTTTGAAGGCGATTGCCAGATAAAACTGTCAAAAGTTTTATCAAGTCTTTTGGACTTTAAACACTCATGCGTAATTGATAGATGAAGTTATATTCTTCTTCAATTCCGTTTTATGAGTAAATTCAAGATCGAACTATAG
>JAYVJV010000072.1:0-2711 GCA_043769005.1 Polaromonas sp.
CGCGCTGGCCATGAGCGAGCCGGGCGCTGGCAGCGATGTCATCAGCATGAAGCTCAAGGCTGAAGACAAAGGTGGCTACTACCTTTTGAACGGCTCCAAGATGTGGATCACCAACGGGCCCGATGCCGACACCATGGTGGTCTATGCCAAGACTGAACCCGAGTTGGGAGCCCGTGGCGTGACGGCATTCATCGTCGAAAAAGGCATGAAAGGCTTTAGTACCGCGCAAAAGCTCGACAAGCTGGGCATGCGCGGCAGCCACACTGGGGAGATGCTGTTTAACAACGTCGAAGTACCTGCCGCCAATATTTTGGGCGCGTTCAACGGCGGTGCCAAGGTGCTGATGAGCGGCCTGGACTATGAGCGCGCCGTGCTCGCTGCCGGGCCGATTGGCATCATGCAAAGCGTGATGGACAACGTCATCCCTTACACGCACGACCGCAAACAGTTTGGCCAAAGCATCGGCGAGTTCCAGCTCATCCAAGGCAAGGTAGCCGACATGTACACCGTGCTGCAAGCGGGCCGCGCGTTTTGCTACACAGTAGGCAAAAACCTCGACCTGCTGGGCACCGAGCATGTGCGCCAGGTGCGCAAAGACTGCGCCAGCGTCATCCTGTGGTGCGCCGAAAAAGCCACCTGGATGGCCGGCGAAGGCATCCAGATTTTTGGCGGCAACGGCTACATTAACGACTACCCGCTGGGCCGCCTGTGGCGCGATGCCAAGCTGTATGAAATAGGCGCGGGTACCAGCGAAATCCGGCGTATGCTGATTGGACGAGAGTTATTTTCGGAGACCGCGTGATGCTTGTAAAACCCGAATTGCAAAGTGCGCGCCTACGTTTGAGAGGCTTGGTGGAGAGCGATGCGCAGGCGATGCAGCGGCACGCTGATGATGAACAAGTGTGGCGCAATATGTTTGATGGATTTCCACGCCCATATACATTGGCTGATGCCAGGTCATGGTGCGAGCAGGGGTCACACGATGCAAAGATAGGTTACGTCTGGGGCATCGAAAGCGACGCAAACATCATTGGTTGTATCGGGGTACGGCAAGATGAGGGTTGGCTACGTTGCAATGCAGAGGTGGGCTACTGGATTGGTCGGAACTACTGGGGCGATGGAATAGTCCCTGAAGCTTTGGGCTTGGTGATGGCATGGGCAGAAAGTAATTTGAATGAGGTTACGCGTTTTTATGCTCCCATATTTAGTTGGAACAACGCATCTCAAAGTGTGGTGCAAAAAAACGGGTTTCTAAAAGAAGCAATACTTCCCAAAAGTGCAATCAAGGCGGGCCAAATTATTGACCGAGTGGTTTGGGCAAAATACCGTTAAACAATGGAGTCAAAAAATATGCCTTTAAACGAACTGTTAGCCCACAACCGCGCCTGGGCCGCGCAAATGGTGCGCGAGCGCCCGGGCTTCTTCACCGGCTTGTCGCAGCAGCAAAGCCCCAAATACATGTGGATTGGTTGCAGCGACTCGCGCGTGCCCGCCAACCAGATTACCGGGCTGGAACCTGGCGAGGTGTTTGTGCACCGCAACATCGCCAACGTCATGGTGCACACCGACCTGAACGCCCTGAGCGCCGTGCAGTACGCGGTGGATATGCTGAAAGTCGAGCATGTGATTGTGGTGGGCCACTACGGCTGCGGCGGCGTGCAGGCCGCGCTGACCAACGCCCGCATCGGCCTGGCCGACAACTGGATACGCCATGTGCAGGACGTGCGCGATAAACACAAGCTCGCCTTGGAGGCCGCGCCTGCCAAGCACCGCCTGGACATGCTGTGCGAGCTCAATGTGATCGAGCAGGTGTTAAATGTGTGTCACAGCACCGTGCTGAAAGACGCTTGGCACCGGAATCACCCCATTACCGTGCACGGCTGGATCTACGGCGTGCACGACGGTCTGCTGCTAGACCTGCAAATGGGCACCGGTTCGCTGGCGCAGGTGGAGGCGCTGTATGAGGCTGCTGTAGCCACAGTTTTCCAGAAGAATAGGGCTGTATCCCAATAAAATAGAGCGTAAGCAGCTACTTAATTAATAGCAATTATGTTCCCCCAGCGTCTCGATTCCAGCCTTGCCTACGACATCGCCAAAGCGATGATGGATGGCTTTAATCGCCATTACCGGCTGTTTCGTACCGAGTCGGCGCGCGCCAAGCATCGCTTTGAAACGGCGGACTGGCATGGCCAGCAGCGGGCGCAGCGCGAGCGGATTGAGTTTTACGACTTGCGCGTCAAAGAATGCGTCATGCGGCTGGAAAAAGAGTTCAAGGCCGGGGCCCAGCCCATGGAGGTGTGGCAGCAGATCAAGCTGCACTACATTGGCCTCTTGGTGGACCACCACCAGCCGGAGCTGGCGGAGACGTTTTTTAACTCGGTAACGACGAAGATTTTGCACCGCACGCATTTTCATAATAGCTTTATCTTTGTGCGCCCTGCGGTGAGCACCGAGTACATTGAAAACGACGAGCCCGCCGCCACGCCGACCTACCGCGCCTATTACCCAACGCAGCAGACACTGCAGGCCACGCTGGTCACTGCGATGGAGAATTTCGGGCTGCAAAAACCGTTTGAAGACTTGCCGCGTGATGCGCTCTGTGTGCTGGCGGCGATGAATGCGCAGCTGGCAGGCATCACGCTGCGGGCGAATTTTCAGATCCAGGTGCTGAGCGCTTTGTTCTACCGCAACAAGGGGGCCTACGCGCTGGG
>JAYVJV010000073.1:0-13041 GCA_043769005.1 Polaromonas sp.
TCGATCCAGGATCTGTCTGGCCCCATCGCTGGCTTTGGCAAGCAAATCCGCCTGGGCATGATGCTGCGCGTGGACGAAGTCAACGAACAAGGCGGGATCAATGGCCGCAAACTCAAGTTGATTGTGGAAGACTCGGCTTACGATCCCAAAAAGGCGGTTTTAGCGGCGCAAAAACTCGTTAACCAAGACAAGATTTTTCTGATGGCGGGCCACCTTGGCACCGCGCAAAACCTGGCCGCTATGCCAGTGCAGTTTGAGAAGAACGTGATTAACTTCTTCCCCGTCACCGCAGCGCGCGAGATGTACGAGCCCTTCCACAAGCTCAAATATTCCTTTGCTGCCACCTACTTTGACCAGATGCGCACGGCCTTGCCTAAACTGGCGAAAGAAAAGGGTGCCAAAAAAGTGTGCACCATGTACCAAGACGACGAGTTTGGCCTGGAGGTGGTGCGCGGTGCTGAGGCGGGCCTCAAGTCCATGGGCATGGAGATGACCGAGCGCACCTCGTTCAAACGCGGCGCGACTGACTTCTCTAGCCAGGTGGCCAAAATGAAGGCCGCTGGCTGTGAGATGGTGGTTCTGGGCACCATCATCCGCGAGACCATTGGCGGCATTGGCGAGTCACGCAAAACCGGTTTTAATCCGACCTTTTTGGCCTCTAGCGCAGGCTACACCGACCTGATTCACAAGTTGGGCGGCGCAGCGATGAACGGCCTGTACGCCACCATGACAGTGCAAAATCCCTACCTGGACGAGGCATCGCAGCCCATCCGTTTCTGGGCTAACAAGTACAAAACCAAGTTCAACGAAGATCCCACGGTGTTCTCAGTCTATGGGTACAACGTAGTCGATACGTTTACCAATGCAGCGCAAAAAGCAGGTACCAACCTGAGTACCGAAAGCTTCATCAAAGCCATGGACACCATGAGCCTGCCGCCCGACATTTTCGGCAGCGCCCCGGCAACCTTCTCCCCCACCAAGCGCCTGGGCAGCGATGCATCGCGCCTGTCGCAAATCACCGATGGCAAGTGGAAAGTGGTGTCGGACTACGTGAAGCAGTAACGCACACCGTTACTTTAGACAAAGTAGCCGCTGGGGTAATTTCCAGCGGCTTTTTTATACGTTTTAGGGCTGTAGACCAATAGATAATAGCGTAAGCAGCTATTAAAAATATAGTATGTTGAAGTATCAAGAGACGATGTACGCAGCCGACCCCATCGACAACAGCGTGCCGTCGGCCCCTAAAAACTCCATGCGCGTGCTGGCCACCCGCGAGCCGCAGCGCAGCACCTCGGCGCGCAGCTCAAACCACTCGCCAATGGCGGGACGCAGGTAGTCTACGCGCAGGTCAATCGTGCCAAGTTTGCCAAAACGCTCAATGCGTTTGACCACCGGCTCATCCCGGTGCCGCGCACCCACAGCAGCCATCACACCAAAGCCGCCAATGGCATCCAGCCCCGCACTGATCACCCCGCCATGCACGCGGTTGTGAGCGTAGTGCCCTACAAACTCGGGCTTCATCTCGATGCGCGCGGCCACTTTGCTGGCTGATACTTCGGTGATTTGCAAACCCAGGGTGCGGTTGAAAACGATTTTGTGTTCAAAGATGTCTTTGAGCGCAGCGATGAATTCGCTCTCCAGGGGCAGGTCAACGGCGAGAGATTTTTTTATCATCCCCTGATTGTCGCAGGCTCACACGCCCATCTGCTTGGCCGCCAGCTCTTTCATGATTTCTTCTGCGCCGCCGCCAATCATCATGATTTTGACCTCGCGGTAAATGCGCTCGCTCACTGTGCCGCGCATATAGCCCATGCCGCCTAGGATTTGCACGGCCTGGTCGGCGCAGAACTGCATGGTTTGGGTGGCGTGGTTTTTTAGCAGGCAGACGCTGGTCACCCAGTCGCTGCCGGTGTCGCCGCTGTCGTGCTGGGCGGCTACGGCGTCGCACCACGCCAGGGTGGAGCGGATGCGCATTTGCATGTCTACCAGCTTGTGGCGGATGACCTGGTGCTCTACCAAGGCGTTGCCAAAGGTTTTGCGCTGCTGCGCCCAAGCCAGCGCCTCGTCGTAGCAAGCCTGGGCGAAACCCAGCGCGCCTGCGGCCATGGCCACGCGCTCACCATTAAAGTTGCCCATGATGATCTTGAAGCCTGCACCCTCGCCACCCAGCAGGTAGCGCTCGGGCACGAGCACCGCGTCAAAGCGGATGTGCGCCGTGTCGGAGCACCACCAGCCCATTTTGCTTAAGCTACTGCGCGTGATACCCGCGCTTGCTGCGGGTATGAGCAGCATGGAGATGCCGCCCGCGCCGCGTTGGGCATCGGTACGCACGGCCACGGTGAGCCAGTCAGCGCGCAGGCCGGAGGTGATGAAGGTCTTTTCGCCTTGCACGATGTAATAGTCGCCATCTAAAGTGGCGGTGGTGCGTAGCGCTGCTACGTCGGAGCCGCCACCGGGCTCGGTGATGCACAGGGCCGCAATTTTTTCGCCCTTTAGTGCCTCTGGCAGCACCTCACGCTGAACGGCTTGGCTGGCATAGGCCAGCACGGGTGGCATGCCGATGTTGTGCGAGAACAGCGAGGCAAACACACCGCCGCTGGTGCCGTAGCGTGCCAAGGCGAGCCACATGCCCAGCTTGACGGCCATGGGGGTGGGACTGTCGTCCTCATCACCACCGCCTAGGCTGTGCGGGTAGCCGATGCCCAGCAGGCCCAACTTGGCGGCGCGCGGGTACAAAGCGCGCGGGAACTCACCCGCCTCGTCCCAGGCATTCACATGGGGTGCGATTTCGGTTTTGGCAAAGCGTTCAACTAGATCGACCAAGGCTGTGCGGGCTTGCAAAACATCCAATGGTGTCATGGCAGCTTACTTTCCAATCCGTTCGCCCTGAGCTGGTCGAAAGGTACGCGAGGGCTCAGACCAGCTCAGCCCGAACGGAACTTTTGTGGAACGGCGAGCGGTGGGCTGCATAAGGGTCATACAGATGTCCCATTTGCATCCGCTGGTGCAAAACGCAGCAGCACCTGCTGGGGCGCTACTTGCTGGCCTGGGCTGACGGGCACGGTTTCGATGACCGCGTCACGCGGCGCGCTGATGGCGTGCTCTAGCTTCATCGACTCGATGGTCAGAAGTACATCGCCTTGTTGCACCCGGCCGCCTGCTTGCACGGCAACGGCCAGCACTTTGCCGTTCATGGGGGCGCGCAGCTCTAGGGCGGCGCTGGCCGAAGCGGTTTGCACTGGCGGGTCAAACGACGCGTCTTCCACCCACAGGTCAACGCCGCCCTGCTGCACATGCCAGCGGCGCGTGGCGGTTTGCACCATGGCGCTTGCTGTGGCTGGTTGCACGTCTGGGTACGGCGCGGGGTGGAGAGCGGGATATAGGGCGGAGTGTAGGACTGGCAGCGCAACGTCGTGCAGCACCCCGGCTTGGCGCAAGCGCACTGGCCGCGGGAATGGGCAGGCCAATGTGGTGGCTATTTTAGTAGGGTAAATAGCCTCTAGCCCAATAAAAACAGGCGTAAGCAGCTCCTCTTTTTGTAGCGCCTCACGGATCGCATCCGCCTGTCTGGACAGAAAGGCAATGTCTGCCTGGCCTGCGCGAAACTCGGCATGCTGCAAGCAGTGCCACAAAAAACGCCGGTTGGTGGGCAGGCCCAGCACGGCGCATTGCTGCAAGGCTTGCGCCATGGTATCTATGGCAGCATCGCGGGTGGCGGCATGCACGATGAGCTTGCCCAGCATGGAGTCGTAGTGGGGCGAGACTGCAAGGCCTTCATAGATGGCATGGTCAAAGCGCACGCTACCCGTGGGCGGCACAAAGCGTAGCACCTGGCCCGTGTGCGGCACAAACTTCGCATCTTCTGCGCACAGCCGCACCTCAATGGCATGGCCCTGCAAGCTGACTTGCGACTGCTGCATTGGCAGCAGCTCGCCGCGCGCGATGTGGATTTGCCATTCCACCAGGTCAATGCCCGTGCACATCTCGGTGACTGGATGCTCTACCTGTAGCCGCGTATTCATTTCCATAAGGTAGAAAGACGACCCCTCCACCAAAAACTCCACCGTGCCCGCGCCTACATAGCCTGCGGCCAGAGCCAGCTTCACGGCGCTGGCGCACATCTGCGTGCGCAAGGCCTCGGTTAAACCTGGGCTGGGCGATTCTTCGATGATCTTTTGGTGCCTGCGCTGCACGCTGCAATCGCGCTCGCCCAGGTGGATGCACTGGCCATGCGTGTCGGCAAAGATTTGCACTTCTACGTGGCGTGGGTTCAAGAGCGCGCGCTCTAGCAGTAGCTCGTCATTGGCAAACGAGGCCGCAGCTTCGGTGCGGGCACTGTGCAAGGCCGCTACCAGTTGGTCGGCACTGGCTACCTGCCGCATGCCGCGCCCGCCTCCGCCCGCAGCGGCTTTGACCATCACCGGGTAGCCGATGCGCGCCGCCTCTTGCGCAAAGCGTGTGTCGCTTTGGTCTGCGCCAAAATAGCCAGGCAGGGTGGGCACACCCGTCTGCGTAGCGATTGTTTTAGCGGCGGACTTACTACCCAGGGCGCGCATGGCCTGCGGTGGCGGGCCGATCCATGCCAAGCCCGCGTCTATTACGGCCTGCGCAAAGTCTGTGTTCTCGCTTAAAAAGCCGTACCCAGGGTGCACGGCATCGGCTCCCGCGCTTTGGGCTGCGGCGATGGTTTTGACAATATCCAGGTAGGTGTGCGCCGAGCTGTTGCCACCCAGGGCACAGGCCATCGTGGCCTCACGCACGGGCAGGCTGGCCGCGTCGGCATCGGAATAGACCGCCACGGTGTCGATGCCCATGGCGTGTGCAGTGCGGACAATGCGCCGCGCAATCTCGCCCCGGTTGGCAATCAGGATGCGGCGGATGCTGCGTTGTTTTGAAACTTGTGCGTTGCTCATGCCGCCCACCTTGCTTTGCGCTTTTGCGTGAAGGCGTTCAAGCCTTCAGCAGCTTCCGAGCCGCGCAAGCCTGCTGCAAATTCAATAGCTGTTTGCGCTCGTATTGATTGGGCTAGAGGCATAAATGGCATAAAAAGCAGGCGCTTCGATGCCGCCACCGCCTGTGGTGCTGTAGTGCGCAGTGTGGCGATGCGTTGCTGCACCCCTGCAGCCAAAGCATCGCTGTGCACCACGGCATCCACCAGACCCAACGCCTGCATCTGCACCGCACTGTGTTTGGCACCGGTAAGCAGCACGCCGCGCGCGGCCTTGTCGCCAAGCCGCCATTGCACAAAGGGCGCAATCTGCGCGGGCACCACGCCCAGCGTAACCTCGGGCGTGGCAAACACGGCGGTGTCTGTGGCTACCACCACATCGGCGCAGCACACCAGGCCAAAGCCGCCGCCCATGGCTGGGCCGTCCACGGCGGCTATCAGCACCTGCGGCAACTGGCACAGCGAGAGCAGCAGCTCGCCAAAGCGCGCGTTCATGGCGATCAGCGGGTCTACCTCGCCACTCTGTAGGGCTTGACCAATGCTTTTGGCAAAACCGCCCAAGCTGCCCCCTGCGCAAAACGCGCCGCCCGCACCTTGCAACACGACAAAGCGCAGCGACGAATCGGCAGTGGCGCGGGCACAGGCGGCAAACAGCGCCTCGACCATCGGCTCGCTCAGTGCGTTGCGCGCTGTAGGGTCGTTCAGCGTCCAGTACTCGGTCTCACCATCGTCCTGGCCTCCGCCCGCATGCAGGCCCTCACGCGTGATCGTTAAAGTGTGGCTCATAGCGTGTGGCGTACCGCTCAAGCCGCCGCAGGCCGCTTGGCAATGCCCATGATCTTGGCGATGATGCCCATCATCACCTCGTCTGCACCGCCGCCTATGGATGCCAGGCGACCATCGCGGTACATGCGCGAAACCTTGTTCTCCCAGGTAAAGCCCATGCCACCCCAAAACTGCAAACAGCCATCGGGGATCAAGCGGTTGAGCCGCCCGGCTTTCAGCTTGGCCATGGATGCCAGCTCGGTCACGTCCTGGCCCGCCACATACAAATCGCAGGCGCGGTAGGTGAGGGCGCGCAGGCTCTCCAGCTCGGTCTTCATCTCGGCCAGCTTGAACTGCACCCATTGCTGGTCGGCCAGACTGGCACCAAACAGTTTGCGCTGCTGTGCCCACTCCACCGTCCAGTCGATGCAGTTGGTCAGCGCTTGCAGGCAACTGGCCGCTGCCCATAAACGCTCTTCCTGAAACTGCGTCATCTGCATCATGAAACCCGCGCCCTCTTTGCCCAGCAAATAGCGCTGCGGCACGCGCACGTTGTCAAAATAAATCAGCCCCGTGTCGCTGGCGTTCATGCCAATTTTTTTGATCTTCTGCGCCATCTCAATGCCTTTAGTCATCTTGCCGGTTGCGCGGTCGCGCATCGGCACGATGATGAGCGATTTATTTTTATGCGATGGCCCGGTGGCGGACGGCTCGCTGGTGTTCACCAGCATGCACATCCAGTCGGCCTGAAAGCTGTTGGTGATCCACATCTTCTGCCCGCTGATCACGTAGTCGTCGCCGTCTTTGCGGGCGTAGCTTTTGATGGAGGCCACGTCGCTGCCCGCGCCCGGCTCGCTCACACCAATGCAGCCCACCATGTCGCCTGCGATGGACGGTGCGAGGAATTGCTTTTTCAGCTCCTCACTGCCAAAGCGCGCCAGCGCGGGCGTGCACATATCCGTCTGCACGCCAATGGCCATCGGGATAGCACCACAGTGGATATGCCCCAGCGTCTCAGCCATGGCCACGGCGTAGCTGTAGTCCAGCCCCATGCCGCCATAGGCCTCCGGCTTGGTCAGACCCAAGAGGCCCAGCTTGCCCAGGTCTTTGAACACTTGGTGCGCAGGGAATATCTCCGCCGCCTCCCAAGCGTCTACATGCGGGTTGATGTGCTCGTCAATGTAGCGCTTGAGCGTCTTCTGAATTTCAAGGTGTTCGTGGGTGTATTGCATTTTCTCTCTCACAGGGTTTTAAACAGCCGAAACCGAAGGCGGACTTCCGGACGCAGAGGACGAAGGCGGACCTCCGGACGCAGAGGACGCAAAAGTTACGCAGAGGACGCAAAAGAAAACCAAAAAATTTAAATTTACTTTTTGACTTTTTCTTGGCTGTTTTTTTGCGTCCTCTGCGAGTTTTTGCGTCTTCTGCGTCCGGATGCCCGCTTTCATAGTCAGTTGAGTGCTCACATCCGCGCCACTCCAAATTGCATAGGCCGCAATTGCGTCTGCTCAGCCTGCACGCACATTTCCAGGCACTGCGTGAGCACGGCGCGCGTATCGCGTGGGTCGATCACGCCGTCGTCTAGCAGGAGGCCCGAGGTGTAGAAGGCATCGGCTTGCGAGTTGAACAGGGTGACGATTTGGTCAAACTGGGCTTTCGACTTTTCCACATCGGGTGCAATACCTTTGCGCGCCAGCGCGGCCTCACCCACGATCTGCATGGTGCGGGCGGCTTGTTCGCCACCCATCACCGAGGTTTTGGCATTGGGCCAGCTGAACAAAAAGCGTGGTGCAAAGCCGCGCCCGCACATGCCGTAGTTGCCTGCGCCAAAGCTGGCACCGCACTGGATGGTGATTTGCGGCACGCTGGCATTCGTTACGGCCTGGATCATCTTGCTGCCGTGTTTAATCATGCCCGCCTGCTCGCTGCCCACGCCCACCATATAGCCGGTGGTGTTTTGCAGGTAGATGAGGGGGTGGCCCAGCTGGCACATCCATTGGATGAAGTGCGTGGCCTTGTTGGCACCGGCCACGTCGATGGGGCCGTTGTTGCTGATGATGCCCACTGCGTGCCCTTGGACCCGCGCCTGCACACACAGGGTGGCCGCGCCGTGTAGGGCTTTGAATTCCAGCAGCTCGGAGGCATCGACGAGGCGCGCCATCACCTCGCGCATATCGACCGGCTGGCGCAGGTCGTCGGGCATCAAAGATAGCAGGTCGTCGGTGGGGAATGCAGGCTCGCGCAGCACCGTTCGGGCAGAGCCTGTCGAAGCCGCCATACTCGCAGACCCTTCGACAAGCTCAGGGTGAACGGAGTGCGTGTTCCCGGCGCGAACGGAGCGGGAATGCCAATCTAAATTTGCTACCACCTGTTTTGCTATCCCAATGGCGTGCCTGTCATCCTCTGCCAGGTACTCGCCCAGGCCAGACACCGCGCTGTGCATCTCGGCTCCGCCCAGCTCCTCCTCGGTCGCCACCTCACCGGTAGCGGCCATCAAAAGCGGCGGCCCGGCCAGGAAGGCGCGCGAACGCCCACGTACCATGATGACCACGTCCGACAGGCCCGGCATGTAGGCCCCGCCCGCCGTGCCCGAGCCGTGCTGGATGGTGATGACCGGAATGCCTGCGCTAGAGAGCCGCGCCAGGTTGCGAAACAGCGCGCCGCCGTGCACAAAGCCCTCTACCTTGTAGCGCATCAGGTTCGCGCCCGCGCTCTCGACCAGGTGCACGAACGGCAGTTTGTTTTGCAGCGCAATCTCTTGCAGGCGCAAAATCTTGTCCAGGCCCATGGGGCCAATCGCGCCTGCGTCGATGCCCGAGTCGCTGGCCACCAGCATGCAGCGTGTGCCCGCAATAAAACCAATGCCCGCCACCATGCCGCCGCCGGGCACCGACTTGGCCGGGTCTGGGTTGTCTTGCATATAGCCTGCGAGTGAACAGAGCGGTAAATACGGCGTGCCGTGGTCGAGCAGCAGGGCCACGCGCTGGCGCGGCAGCAACTGGCCGCGTTTGTCAAACACGGGTTTGGATTGGGCGGATGCATCGGCGGAACGCTGCTCTAGCGCACGCAATTGCGCGATGCGCGCCAGCATGGCCGTGCGACGGGCCAGCGCCTGCGGGCTGGCGGCATTCCATTGGCTTTGAAAAGTCACGTTAAGCCTGTGTCAGTTGAGGTAACTCTGAAAGCGCCAGAAATTTGCAAGAAATATAAAATTGAATTGGGGCGTTCATTGGAATATTTCTCAGGAAAAAACTTTGGGTGTTTGATACCGATGAAACCCATCAAACGGCTTCACCGCATCGCGCGCCATCGCCTCGGGCGTAGGCTGCTGCATCTGCCAGCCCATGCGCACCTGGGGCCGCGCACCGTCCACACGCAGCACTGTGCCACTGATAAAGCTGGCCGCAGGGGAGAGTAAAAAGACAATCGCCGCCGACGTTTCGGCCTCATTGCCAAAGCGCCCCAGCGGCACCGTCTTGGCCATCTCGCGCAGCATGTCGCCGGCCTCGGGCGGGTAGTGGTCCATGCCGCTGGAGGCGATGTAGCCGGGGGCCACGGCGTTCACCCGCACGCCGCTGTGCGCCCACTCTGCCGCTGCCGTCTCGGTCAAGCTCACCATGCCCGCCCGCGCCGCGCCGCTGTGCCCCATATTGGGCATCGAGCCCCAGATGTCGGCCACAATGTTGACCACCGCGCCGCCATGCCTTTGCATGCTCTGCACATAGCATTCACGCGCCATCAAAAAGCCGCCCGTCAGGTTGGTGTTGACCACCGCCTCCCAGCCCTTGGCGCTGATCGCATGCAGCGGCGTAATGTACTGGCCACCCGCGTTGTTCACCAGCCCATCAATGCGCCCGTGCGTGGCCACCACGGCAGTCACCAGCACCTTCACCGCCGCTTCATCGCGGATATCGCAGCTATGAAAACTGGCCAGCCCACCATCGGCAATGATCTCGGCGGCCACCTGCTGCAGCTTGTCCAGCTTGCGCCCCACCAGCACGACATGCGCGCCCAAGCTAGAGAGTTCATGCGCCGTACAGCGCCCAATGCCCGAACCGCCGCCAGTGACTAGAATAGTTTTGTGTTTAAAAATATCCGCTGCAAATGCGCTGCGGTAACGTGGGGGAGTAGGGTGTGTAGTGGGTGTCTGCATACAGAGCCCCACGATAGCAAACTTGCCTGTGTTGTGCAATTGCAAGCGTGCTGCGCAGGGCACAGTCAAGGGTTAACCTTAGCCTCTGGGCCACTCAAGATGCGCAGAACCTAGGCACCACCTTGGTATGGCAAAATTCAACCATGCGTGTTGTTTTGGATACCGATGTAGTTATTGCGGCTTTTCGCAGCAAAACAGGAGCTTCACGCGCTTTGCTGGATCATGCCTTGCAACGCAACATCACCATGGTGGTATCGGTTCCCTTGCTGTTTGAGTACGAGGCTGTCCTCAAGCGCAATAGGCAGCAAGAGGCGCACGGACTGTCCGAGGCTGAGCTGGAGCGCGCGCTACAACTCATCACCAAAGCTTGCGACAAGCAGCCGCTGCACTTTTTGTGGCGGCCACAGTTGCAAGACGTGGCTGACGAAATGGTGCTGGAAACCGCCATAAATGGCCGCGTTGATTTGCTGGTAACCTTTAACCAGCGGCATTTACACGACGCAGCCCAGCGCTTTAATCTGCGCTGCCTGCGCCCCGCAGACTGTTTGCATGAACTGGAGAAACTCCTATGACGAAGCTAGACATTACCCTGCCGGACTCTATTGCCCAAGCAGCGCGCCAGCATGCCCAACGTGACTCCATCAGCATGGATTACTTTGTATCGTTAGCCGTAGCCGAAAAAATTGCCAGCATCAACAGCTGGGAGCAAACCACAGGGCAAGCGCTGGACTCCATCGACATGGCCGAGCTGCGTGGCCTGCTTGACCGCTCTGGCAGCCACCCTCCGCGCGCTGGTGATGAGCGGCGTGGTTAGCGTAACGCTTCTGATGCTTGGTTGAGTATAGTGATTGCTATATTTTCAATAGCTTCTTACGCTATATTTTGTTGGCCTAGAGGCCTAAAAAATTAAAAAATCTGCCCTACCCATCAATACACAGCGTCGTGGTCACCCACATTGATCGGGATAATCTGCTGGTCTTGTATCAGCAACTCCAAAGTGATGCGGTACGACAAGTTGATAGATACCGAATGCAAGCCTTGGTGTTTGCCAGCCAACGCATGCAAGCGCAGCGACGGGTGGTGTGGATTGACCTCTAGCAGCGCCATGGTTTTGGCGTACTGGCGAACCAGCTCGGGATGGCGCTTGAGAAACCGAAAAGCCAGGCGCGTGTAGCTGTCGGTAAAAACAAGTTGGTAGGGCATGGGGGCTGGCGCGCAGCTTGACTAGGCAACTTTTGCGGGGTGTTCAGCCAGCATGGCTTCCAGCCGCGCCATATGCGCCGCTGCCGACTCCACTACCACCCGGCCCGCAGCCCTGTCTGCGTGGCTTTGCGCCAATGCAGCATCCAGCTCACACTCGCGCAGGTAATGGTAGTGGGCCACGTCCATCACCACAAACCGCTCTTTGCCCCGCACCGAAATCATCGCCTCAGGCTGCGTAGCCAACAGCTCCTCAATGGCCACCACACCACGGGTTTTCAAGTCATTGGCGGTAATGGCGGCCATGGAGTTCCTAGGGGGGTGCATTGCGCAGATCAAATTGCGATAGATCAATTTTAAATGCGGTTTAAAGCACTGTCAATCGTATTTTTAATAGTACTTTGAGGTGTTTTTACCGTTTTTTGACCAGATGCCATCCATCGAAGAGGTCTTATTCACTACTATTTTTATAGCTGCTTACACTATATTTCATTGGGCTAGAAACCTAAAACCGTCCCAAAACAACATCCCAGACCACACACAACGCCAGCTACCCCGCACCCCACCACCACGGGTTTGCCCCATCCCGCAGCCAGATACCCCCGCCTAAACTTTTTCCCACTGCCCGCGCGCTGTGTGTAGGCAAAACCGGAGATAAGCAATGGCGGATACCTATGTTTTAGTCCACGGTGCCTGGCACACGGGCGAGCAGTTAGAGCCGGTGGCCAAGCATCTGCGCGCCATGGGCCACACGGTGCATTGCCCCACGCTGGCCGGCAACCGCCCAGGCGACAACCGTGCAACGACCGATTTAAACCAAGCCGGGCAGTCGCTGATCGACTTTTTAAACCAGCATGACCTGAAAAATGCCCGTTTGGTCGGCCACAGCTACGGCGGCATGGTCATCAGCATGGCGGCTGACCAAGTGCCCCAGCGCATTGGCAGGCTGGTGTACCACAACGCCTTTGTACCGCTCAATGGCGAGTGCCTGAACGACATGGTGCCGCAGCACTACAAAGCGCTGTTTGACAACGTGGCCGCAGCCAATGGCAACGCCGTGATGCTGCCCTTTCCCATCTGGCGCGAGGCCTTTATCAACGATGCAGATGCCGCCCTGGCCCAGAGCACTTTTGACCAGCTCAACGCCCACCCCTACGCCACCTTCACCCAACCCATCCGGCTCAAGACCGAACTGGCCGCCATGCAAATTGGCAAGAGCTACCTCAACTTCCAGCAAGATGCCGCCATGCCGCACAGCCTGAGCTGGCACCCTCGCCTGTCCGAGCGCCTGGGTTTGTTCCGCCTGGTAGAAGGGCAGGGCAGCCATGAAGTGTGCTTTACCAATCCCCAGTTGCTGGCGCAAAAGATCGTGGAAGCCGGGCGCGATTGACGGCTTGATGCTGCGCAGGCAGCTTTGTGCTGATACGCATGGTGGCGCAGTTTCCAGACACGGTGCAGCGCCTGGAAGCGGTATGAGTCACTACACTTTTTATAGCTGCTTACGCATTATTTTATTGGGTTAGAGGCCTAAAAGACTCCTAAACCCACCTACTGGGCTAGGCTAGGCACTGGACTAGCCGCCAGAGCGCTTCACCGCATACCCCAGCGACACCCGCGCCTTACCTAACAGTGGCAACTATTTAGTTATCAATAAACTTATATAATCAAAATAATGAAGACTCTGAAATTCATCGGCAGCAGCCAAGAAGACTTAGTCAACTTCCCGCGTGATGCGCGCCGTGAATGTGGCCGCGAGCTAGACCGGGTGCAACGCGGTTTGATGCCTACGGACTTCAAGCCCATGCTCAACGTAGGTAAAGGCGCGTACGAGATTCGTGTGCATGTGCTGGGCGAATGGCGCGTGCTGTATGTGGCGCGCCATGGCGATGCAGTGTATGTGTTGCACGCCTTCCAAAAGAAGAGCCCTAAAACGGCCAAACCCGATATTGACTTGGCGATTCGCCGTTACAAGCAA
>JAYVJV010000074.1:0-6373 GCA_043769005.1 Polaromonas sp.
TTGGCGCAGATGGGGGCTGCCAACATCGTGCAAATCTCCGTGCCCGGTGTGTACGCCGCTGCCGAGGCGTTGAAGGCCGTCAAGCAAGGGCGCAATGTATTCATGTTCAGCGACAACGTGCCACTGGCGCAAGAGGTCGCCATCAAGCGCGAAGCCGCGCAGCGTGGCGTGCTGGTGATGGGGCCGGACTGCGGCACCGCCATCATTGGCGGTGTGCCGCTGGGCTTTGCCAATCATGTACGCCGGGGCTCCATCGGCATCGTCGCTGCATCAGGCACGGGCCTGCAAGAGGTCAGTACGCAGATCCACCGCATGGGCGGGGGCATCAGCCACGCGATTGGCACCGGCGGGCGCGATGTCTATGCCCAGGTGGGCGGGGCTACACTGCTGCAAGGCATTGCCCTGCTGGCGCAGGATGCTGCCACCCAACTGATTGCCGTGGTCTGCAAGCCACCTGCTCCTGAGGTTGCGGCCAAGGTGATGGCCGCGCTGCAAACAACGGGCAAGCCTGCGGTGGTGCTGTTTTTGGGCAGCAGCATGGTATCGCCCGCCAAGAGCATCCGCATGGTGCACACCTTGGTGGATTGCGCGGCGCAGTGTGTGGCATTGACCAAGCGCACAGTGAAGGCCAGCCCAGCCACGATGTATCCGATACCGCGTAAGCCCGGTTTTTCCGCAAGCCAGCGCTATCTGCGCGCCCTGTATTCTGGCGGTACCTATTGCGCTGAGGCGCAAAGTATCTGGGCAGCGCGCGGCGTGCAGGTGTGGTCTAACGTCGCGGTTGACAAAGCCTTCAGCTTGGACAACCCCAAGCAAGCCAGCCGCGAACACACGGCGCTCGACCTGGGCGACGATGCCTTCACCGTAGGCAGGCCACACCCCATGATCGACCAGGCCGCACGCATCGAACGCTTGCTGCAAGAAGCCGCAGACCCGGCGGTGCGGGTGATTTTGCTGGACGTGGTGATAGGCTGGGGCGCGCATGCCGACCCAGCAGGCGAGCTGGCCGTGGCGATCGTCAAAGCAAAAAGCATTGCGGCCAAAGCCCAACGCCATTTGGCGGTTGTGGGCTTTGTCTGCGGCACCGAGCTGGACCCGCAGGTGCTGGCCAAGCAAGAGGCCAAGTTGCAAGCCGCTGGCATGGTGCTGGCCGGCAACAGCGCTAACGCCGCCTGGTTGGCAGCACAGTGGCTACTATGAATACCGTAGCTGCTAACGCACAGCCCAAGCTGCGTACCAAGCCTAAACGTGTGGTAGTGGCGCTGGGTGGTAACGCCGCCTACCCACCCACCATCAAGGGCACGGCCGACGAACAACTGGCCCTGATGCAGCAGGTCTGCGGCCATTTTGTGCAAATTATCAAGGCGGGCTGGCAACTGGTGCTGACCCACGGCAATGGCCCGGTGGTGGGCAATATTTTGTACCGCATGGCCCGCACCGCCGACGAGCTGCCACCGATGCCGATGGACGTGTGTGTAGCGCATTCACAAGGAGGCATGGGCTATATGCTGCAGCAAAGCTTTGCCAACGTGCTGCACGACCACGGCATGAATGTGGTGGTGTCCTGCGTCATTACCGAGGTAGAGGTCGATGCGAACGACCCGGCTTTTCAAAACCCCACCAAACCCGTGGGCAAGTTTTTCAGCCAGGCCGAAGCCGAGAAAATGGCTGCAACGACCGGCTGGTTGTTTGCCGAAGATGCCGGACGCGGCTGGCGGCGCATGGTGGCCAGCCCCAAGCCGCTCAAAATACTCGACCTGCCCACCATCGACGCGCTGTTGCAAGCGGGCGTGCTGCCCATCGCCTGCGGTGGTGGTGGCGTGCCCGTGGTGGTGCAGCCCAACGGCCACCTCAAAGGCGTGGCCGCAGTGATCGACAAAGACCTCACCAGCGCCATGTTGGCCGCGCATTTGCAGGCCGATGCGCTGGTGATGCTCACGGGCGTAGAGCAGGTGGCGCTGGACTTTAATAAGCCCACGCAGCGCTGGCTCAGCCACATGAGTCTGGCGCAGGCCAAGCAGTATGCCGCTGACGGGCAGTTTCCCGCAGGCAGCATGGGCCCCAAAATTCAGGCCGCCATTACCTACCTGCAAGAGTCGCCCGAGGCTAAGCAGGACGGCGTGGTGATCATTACGTCGCTGGAGAAAACTTTTGAGGCGCTGATGGGGCGGGCTGGTACGCACATTACGGTGGGCGGCAAGTCTGGTGGAGCTTTGTGATGTCTTTCCAGTTGTTGCGCACGGATGGTCGCTTGACTAGTTTTGTACGGGAGTTGTCCAGGGATGCAGTCCTTTCTTTTGTACGGGAGCAGGCCGCCGGCGTACTCAGCTCCGCGGCTGTCCTCCGTGTCGGCCTAGGGCCGACTACTCCCCCTTTATGCCGCTGCGCTGAGTACACCGCCGACCAGCTCTCGCGAGTATGGTGGGCGATCTACCTTTGTGCTCCAACCAACTTGATCCCAACCTGTCAAAGTAGTGAGTGCGCTAGTGCCGCGCGCCCAACCTATTCGCAGCCCTGGCGCTTGGTGTGGACGGCGCAGCGGCATACAGGGGGAGTAGGCTGCCCTAGGCAGCCACGGAGGACAGCCGCGGAGCCGTCCACGCCAAGTGCCGGGGCGGGCACAGCCAAAACTCGCACAGCTAGACGCAACCCTGTCGATGCCGCACATGACGGTGCGCTATAGCATGCTACAGACCCAGACCATCAGAGGCTTTGAGTCCACCGCCTATGCCTACCGGGGCGGCGATATTGTGTGGCTGGGGGATGATGCGGTCACCGAGCACCCGCGCAACGGCCATCGCCCCTGGCAGCCGCCTGCGCTGCATTGCGACCCGGTGCGTTTGCAGGCGGGTGCGGCTATCTGCCTGGCGCAATTGGAGCAACACCCCTGCAAAGGTCTGCTGTTGTGGCTCCTAGGCCAGGCGTTGCCCTTCCCGCTCAACCACGCACAAGGCCGGTTTGATGCCATCCGCGATGCACTGCGGGCCAACGACCTAGCTGCATTTGAAGCCGCCGCCCTGCGCGTGCTGGGTTTGGGCCATGGCTTGACACCCAGTGGGGACGATTTTGTCGGCGGCATCTTGTTTGCTCTGCACCACGCCCCGCGCCCACAGTGGCGCAGTGCCATGCCCGGCTTGCATAGCCGCATCCGCGCAGCCGCTGCCGTGTCCACCAATATCATCAGCGCGGCTTTACTCGACGATTTAATGTACGGTGCCAGCTACAGTGTGTTGCACCAGCTGCTGGCCGCACTCCAGACTAAGCATCCACCCGTAATCGAAGAAGCTACTGCACAACTGCTGCGCCTGGGCGCAACATCGGGCGCTGACATGCTGGCCGGGCTGCTGCTGGCGCTGACGGCTACTACACATTATTCAACCCAAGACCTTCCCCTATGACCAAGAACAACCCCCTGCACAGCAATACGCTGCTTACCCACGCACCCGCTGTGCTCAACGTAGGCCTGGACGGATTTAACCCAAGCGTCACCGCGCATGGCGGCACGCTCACGCATGTGCAGTGGCAGCCCCCGGGCAATGCCGACCCCGTGCTGGCCTGGCAGCTCGCCCAGTTGCTGGGTGACCCGCGCATCGAGGCGGCCAACCACACCGCCACCCAGCGCATCATCAACGCCCGCCCGATGTGGCAAGACATTGCCCTGCGCGCCGACGGCGTGTGGCCCGAGATGAAAGGCACCCGCCTGCTGCTGCACGCAGGCCCGCCCGTAGCGTGGCAAGACATGTGCGGCCCCATGCACGGTGCCATGATTGGCGCGGTGCTGTACGAAGGCTGGGCCACTACGCCCGCGCAGGCCGAGACCATGCTGGCACGCGGCGAGATCGCCTTTGCCCAGTGCCATGACTTTAAAGCGGTCGGCCCCATGACCGGCATCATCAGCGCGTCGATGCCGCTCATCCAGGTGCGCGACGCAACCCACGGCAATGTGGCCTACACCAATATCAACGAAGGCATTGGCCGCTGCCTGCGCTTTGGTGCCAACGGGCCCGATGTGCTGGCACGCCTCAAATGGTTTGAGGCCGTGCTGGCCCCCACGCTCAAAGCCGCAGTACGGCACAACTTTGACAAAACCGGTGGTATCGACCTCAAAGCCATTGGCTCGCAGGCGCTGCTAATGGGCGACGAGGTGCACAGCCGCAACGCCGCCTCGACCGCGCTGTTTTTTATGACCCTGGCCGTGCCGCTGGCCGCGCAGGCCAAGCTGAACCCAGACCATGTGCACCAGACGCTGGATTTTGTCGCCAAGACCTCGCAGTTCTATTTAAATTACTCCATGGCCGCCTGCAAAGCCACCATGGACGCGGCCCACGGCGTAGCGCACAGCACGGTGGTCACGGCCACGGCGCGCAACGGCACACAAACGGGCCTGCGCATCAGCGGCATGGGAAAGCAATGGTTTACAGCCGCCTCCGATCTGCCGCAGGGCCTGTTCTTCCCCGGCTTCAAACAGGCCGATGCCTGCCCCGACATTGGCGACAGCGCCATCACCGAGACCGCAGGTTTTGGCGGATGCTCGTTTGCGGCATCGCCCGCGCTTACCCTGTTGGCAGGCGGCAGCGTAGAAGACGCAGTGCGCTATAGCCGCGAGATGTACGAAATCACCGTCACCAAAAACCCCTCCCTCAGCCTGCCCGCGCTGGACTTTGCCGGTGCGCCTTGCGGCATCGACGTGCGCAAGGTGGTCGACACCGGCATCCGCCCCGTGGTGACCACCGGCATTGCGCACAAAGAGGCGGGGGTAGGGCAGATTGGAGCTGGCATCGTGCGCGTGCCGATGCAGTGCTATACCCAGGCGCTGAGTGCTCTGGCGCAGGCCTATTTACCAAGATAATTGGCCTCTAGCCCAATAAATACTTGCGTAAGCAGCTATTGAATATATAGCTAATATCAGAGTGTATGCCCCTCCTGCAACACCCCGACGCACGGTGGAGGCGGCGGCGATATTCACATATAGAGCAGAAAATAGGCAAATCCTTAGGATATTAAGCAAGGTTGATAGAAATTTAGAACGCTATATAAAGAGTTGGCGTTCACAAACTTACGATGCTTAGAAACGTTATTGCGGAACAATTTTGTTCTTTAAAAAATAATATCAACGATATGGGGGTGTTTTTTTAACTTTTGTTCTTATAAAAATGGAATGAGGGTGTTAACGCAGTGGGGCTTGCAGGAAATCATCTATCGAGTCGGGAAGCGCCTGGACAGTTTAGTTACTCTAATCACTAGAGTAAAAAATGCTTTATAAGAACAAAATTCTAGTCCGATAACATTTTTTGGCTTAAAATGTTCTTATAAGGACGAAAAATGCAGCTTAATCAAGACAATTTAGCAAATCTGGCTATGCAGCTGTCTGCGCGGCGCAAAAGCCAAGGTCTTACGCGGTCTCAACTCGCAGGGGTTTGTGGCGTGAGCGAGTCGTTTATTCGTGACGCAGAAAGTATGCCCGGTCGTTGCTCGCTGGCCAAGCTGATGGTGCTTGGACAAGGACTGCAATTGAGTTTTACGGTCAGTGGATGGGTTGTTGACGCTAGCTCCAGCAATAGCAACGCAAGCAGCGGGGGCGCGGCGTGATAAGGCTTCGTGTGTGGGCGAACGCCAGGCCCATGGGCTGGTTTGGGCATGCAAGTGGGGAGTATTTTTTTGAATACGACAGCCAGTGGCTAACCCAGCCAGGCGGCTATGCACTGGCACCGCAATTTCCTTTAGCTGCACAAAAATACACCGGCACGCTGACCAAAAGCTTTTTTGAAAACCTGTTGCCCGAAGGCCAAGCCATGGACGACGTGATTAACGCGCTGGCTTTGCGCGATCCATCGACGTTTGAGTTATTAGGGCAGCTGGGCAAAGATTTACCAGGTGTGCTGGCATTGCTGGCCCCAGATGCACCCCGCGCGGCCGAGCAACAATACCGCCCGCTGCCAAACCAGGTGCTCAGTCAGCGCCTGCATGATTTGCAGCCTTTGCTGGTGTCCAACAACCAGGCCAGTATGTCGCTGGCGGGTGCACAAGAGAAAATGGGCGTGCGCTTTGATACGCGCACCAAACAATTGTCTGAAAGCCTAGGCAACTCGCCAACCACGCACATTCTCAAACCCGACACACGCCAAACGCGCTACCAGCCAAGTGCCATCAATGAATACGCCTGCATGTTGCTGGCTAAAGCGCTCAAGTTGCCAGTGCCCAACGTATGGTTGCTGCGTGTGCCAGAAACGGTGTATTTGACTGAGCGCTACGACCGCGTTGATGTGGCAGGCCGCATTGTGAGCTTGCACCAGTTTGACGGCTGCCAGTTACTGGGGCACGGTTCGGGCTGGAAATATGAACGCCAGGGCGGTTTGGTGAGCTTGCCAAAATT
>JAYVJV010000075.1:0-4333 GCA_043769005.1 Polaromonas sp.
CATACGCACCTTGATGCCCAGCACCATGTCGGCGTTCTCGGCCACGGCGCGCGCCGCTATCTCGGGCACCGCGTAGTCAATGTTGAACAGCTCGGGCACGGGGAAGCCCGCCAGGCCTGCGACGGCGATGTGCACAAAGGCAAACTGCCGCGTGCGCGATGCGGGCACCACGAAGCGGCGAAAGGCCGCAAAGTTATTCGCCCCGCCGTCACCGGCGGACACCACGGTGGTGGTGCACTGGTGGGCAATCAGCTCGTCCGCCGGAATGCCAATGGCGCTGCCGTAGGGGAAGGTGTGGCAATGCAGGTCGATCAAACCAGGGGTTACCAGCTTGCCACCCACATCCATCACACGCTGCGCGCGCTCGGGGGCAATGGTTGCTTCAATAGATTCAATCTGCCCGTAGCGGATGCCAATGTCCCGCTTGCCAGACAGGCCCTGGCTTGCGTCCATCACATTGGCGTTGCGGATCAGCAGGTCAAACTTGTCGTTCGGCCCCATGGCGGCCAGCGCCGCGCCGGGCACGGTGCCAAGGGCTGCGAGCGATGCGCCCGCTTGCAAGAGTTGTCGGCGGGATGGGTCGGTGGTCATACGTGTCTCCAGTGGAAGGGGTGGCGCGCAAAGGCAGCGCGTGGAGAAAAGTATGGCCAGAGCAGGGCGCAACGTCAATCGAATGATGTCCCAGGCATGACAAAGCTGGTTGGCATGCTCCACACCAGATTTTCCAGTCGAATAGGCTCGTAGTCCATGTCTCCTGGACGCAAGCAGCTATAAAATATATAGCAGTCTATTTGCCAATAGCTATGGCCGCTGAAAGCCTTTGCGCGCTGTGTCTACCAGCACCCGCGCATGGCAGCCCTCCAGATGGTCGTTCACCACCCCCATCGATTGCATCAGCGCATACATGGTGGTCGGCCCCACAAAGCTAAAGCCCAGTTTTTTCAACGCCTTGCTCAGCGCCAGCGACTCTGCGGTTTGCCCCAGCGTGCTGGCTACTTCGGGTGTGATGCGCTTGGGGCGGTCTTTAACGGCAGGCTCGTGCGCCCATACCAGCTTGGCCAAAGCCCCCGCGCCTTGCTTGTCCACCAGTTCGCACACCCGCTTCGCGTTGTTAATGGCCGAGACAATTTTGCCGCGATGGCGGATGATGCCCGCGTCCAGCACCAGGCGCTCAATGTCCTTATCACCAAAGCGCGCCACCTTCTCAAAGTCAAAACCTGCAAACACTTCGCGAAACCGATCCCGCTTGCGCAGCACGGTGATCCACGACAGGCCCGACTGAAAGCCCTCTAGCGTGATCTTTTCAAACAGCCAGCGCTCATCGGCCACCGGCACGCCCCACTCATCGTCGTGGTAGGCAATGTAGTCAGCAAACGCCTCGCCTTGGTTGCACCAGGAGCAGCGGTGTTTTTTGTCGGGGTGGTGGATGAGGGAGAGGGGCATTTTTGTCCTTATGCATTGGTGTCGATGGCATCTTAGCGAACTTTTTCTGCTCCAGTGCTGTGCACGCCAAGCGCCAGGGCTGCGTATGGGGATGGTATGGAGTTACAGCGGGTGATCCCACCCACGTCACACGTCGGGATTGGAGTCGAGATGCGGCGGCCGAACACGCGCCACACTCGCAAGAGCTGGTCGTCGGTGTACTCAGTCAGCACAGCGGCATAAAGGGGGAGGCAGCGGCCCTAGGCCGCAACGGAGGACAGCCGCGGAGCTGAGTACACCGACGACCAGCTCCGATACAAGACTTACCCAGTCGCTCTTAGAGGAACAAGACGCTGAGACAATAAAAGTGTGAAGCCCGCCGATAGGCCGGATTTTGTGGATCTGCATAACCTTGCGGCAATGCAAACGTGACCGCCATTCATCTGGGCCACAACTCACGTTGTGGCTCGGTGCTACCTACCCGCACACGCCTGCGGATCGCAGATGCAGCGCCTAAGCGCTGCGTGTGTGCCTATTTGGTATTGCTGCGCGTAGAGATTGCCCGTTTCACCCGCACCCAGGTTGCCCCAAGTACGACTCGTCTCTGTTGCTCTGATCCTCAGCTTATGCCTTGCGGTTTTCACTGGAGAGTCGTTAACTCCTACGCTGCCCTTTGCAGTCCGGACCTTCCTCCCGTGCCAGGTTTCCCATGCGGCACCAGCGGCGGTCTAGCGGGCTTCACGGCTTGATTATCGTGCACGCCAACGCGCTAGGTGGGTGTTGTGTGACTTATGCACTGGTAAATGTCCGTTTTGGGGTGCCGATATGCGCGCCACAGGCGGTTTGAGCGGGTTTAAATACGATAATTAGGGTTTTCCCGTAGGGGCGATGTTTCGTCCCTTTAGCAAAGCCCTCAGTTATGTCAAATTTTTGTCTCATCGTCGATGCCTCCTGCGACATCCCCGCATCGTTTAACACCACACCCTGCCTGCGCATTTTGCCGACGCACATTGACGTAGCGGGCACACAGCTGATGGACACGCGCGACCCGGCGCAGACGCTGGCGTTTTACAGCAAGTATTTGCACGACAGCAACTCGCGTTCGGGCAAATCGGAGGCGCTGAGTGAAGACCAGATGATTACCACCATCAACCGCGCCATTGCCACCCATTTTGACGAGGCGCTGGGCGTGTTTGTCAGCTCGGAGCGCAGCCCCATTTACCAGCGTGCCAAGCGCGCCGCCACCCGCGCCCGCTTTGAGACACTGCCTGCGCGTTTGCAGGCCGGCAAGCAGGGGCCGATCAGCGCCGACTGCGTGGACAGCACGGCGCTGTTTGCAGGCTATGGGGCGCAGGTGCTGGATTTGCTGGATCTGGCCACCCAGGGTGCAGGCCTGGCCCAGGTGCTGGAGCGCCAGACAATTACCGCACCGCAAACCTATGCCTATATGGTGCCGGGCGATGTGGACTTTATTTTGGAGCGCGCTGCGCTCAAGGGTGAAAAGTCGGTCAGTGCGCTGGCGGGCTTTGCGGCCAAGACGCTGTTTATCACGCCGATTATTCGCGGCCACCGCAACCAGACCGGGCCGGTGGGTCGCAAGTTTGGCCAGACCAAGGCGCGCGACGCGATGCTGGAGATGGTGATGCGGCAGATTGACAGCGGCAACCTGCTCTCACCCCACATCGCGCTGAGCTTTACGGGTGTGCTGGATGAAGTGGAGGACATGGGCAGCTACCACAAGCTGCTGGGTATAGCTGAAAAGGCCAACGTCAAGGTGCATCTGGCGCAGATGTCGATCACGGCGGCGATTAACGTGGGGCCGCAGTCGCTGTCGGTCGGTTTTATTGGCAAAGAACACGCCTTTGCCTGAAGTATTTTGCTGTAACGCGCAGGCGTAAAAAAAAGCGCAGCGCCAAAGGGCGGTGCGCTTTTTTTTGTGGCTGCGTTGGTGCAGCTGCGAGTTGTGGCTTACACCTTCAGGGCTTGCAGCGCCGCAATGCGCTCTTCCATGGGTGGATGGGTGCTAAACAGTTTGCCCAGGCCACCGGCAATGCCCATGGCGGCCATGGTCTTGGGCAGCTCGCCGGGGGTCAGGCCACCCAGGCGCATCAGGGCGGCCTGCATCGAGCGGCTTTGGCCCATCAAATTAGCTGCGCCTGCGTCGGCTTTGAATTCGCGGTAACGGCTAAACCATGACACGACGATGTTGGCCAAAAAGCCCAAGCCAATTTGCAGCACCATCGAGATGGCAAACGAGGCCATGCCGGGGCCGCTGTCGTTGCCGCGGCGCATGAAGGAGTCGATCACAGTGCCGATTACGCGGGAGAGGAAATACACAAAGGTGTTCATCACGCCTTGAATCAGCGTCATGGTGACCATGTCGCCGTTGGCGATGTGGGCAACCTCGTGGCCTATCACGGCCTCTACCTCTTCTTTGGTCATGCTTTGCAGCAGGCCGGTAGACACGGCGACCAGGGCCGAGTTTTTAAACGCGCCGGTGGCAAAGGCATTGGCTTCGCCGTCATAGATGGCGACCTCGGGCATGCCAATGCCTGCCTTGTCGGCAAACTTGCGCACGGTCTCCACAATCCACACTTCGTCTGCGTTTTGTGGCTGCTCAATCACGCGCGCGCCGGTGCTGCGCTTGGCCATAAATTTGGACAGCAGCAGCGAGATGATGGCACCCGTAAAGCCTATCACCAGCGAGGTGGCCATGAGCGCGCCCAGGTTCATGCCGTTGGGGCCCATCACGCGGTCCAGGCCAAACAGGCGGGTGACAATGGCCAGCACCACCATCACGGCGATGTTGGTGGCGAAAAATAAAAACATGCGTTGCATAGCGGTTTACCCAGTTGCCTACGAAGGTAGGCCAATGGGCGGAATATTAGGGCCAAAACCGTAAAAATCAAGA
>JAYVJV010000076.1:0-11082 GCA_043769005.1 Polaromonas sp.
GCCTCAATTTGATCTGCACCGCTTGCGGGTCTGGCCATGATGATCTCCTGGGGGTGGGGAGATCATATTATTCACTATTTTATTGGGAATCGGAATTAGCAGCTCTGTCAGTCAGTCTCGTAGCTACCGCGCAAACCGCTCCACCCAGCTATGGCACGCCCATTAGCCTAGAGCAAGCCAAAAAAGCCATGGCTGCTGCGGAAGCAGAGGCCACCAAGAACAATTGGCCAGTAGCGATTTATATCGTTGACTCCGCCGGGCAGATGGTCATGATGCAGCGTCTGCCCAACACGCAAATTGCCAGCCTGGATATTGCCCACGGCAAAGCCACCTCGGCCAATAACTTTCGCCGTCCCACCAAAGCGCTGGAAGACGCTGTGGCCGGTGGTGGCGCAGGCCTGCGCTTGCTGGCGCTGAAAAACGTGACACCACTCGAAGGTGGCGAGCTGATCATGCAGGATGGCAAAATCATTGGTGCAATCGGTGTTAGCGGAGTAACCTCTGCTCAGGATGCACAGGTGGCCCGCGCCGGAGCTGGTGCCGCCGTAAAATAAACCCTGATAGAATCAACCACCGGGCCCAAGCAATTGCGCCCGGTTTTTTTATGGTCATTTTCTGACCGCGAAAACCGGCACATTCCAAGCGCTCAAATCATTCTGAAATGGATCTTTTGAAAAGGCTTGTGAACCATGGAAATTTTTGACTACGACAATGTATTGCTGCTGCCGCGCAAGTGCCGTGTAGAGTCGCGCAGCGAATGCGATGCAGGTATCGAGCTGGGTGGACGCAAGTTTCGCATCCCGGTCGTGCCCGCCAACATGAAGACCGTGGTGAGTGAGGCCACCTGCGTTTGGATGGCGCAAAACGGTTATTTTTACGTGATGCACCGCTTCGACTTTGACAACGTCCAGTTCGTCAAAGACATGAAAACCAAGGGCCTGTATGCCAGCATCTCGCTGGGCGTGAAAAAACCCGACTACGACACCGTGGACCAGCTCGTCGCGCTGGGCCTGTGCCCCGACTACATCACCATCGACATCGCGCACGGCCATGCCGACAGCGTCAAGTTGATGATTGGCTATCTCAAGCAAAAACTGCCCCAGGCCTTCATCATCGCAGGCAACATCGCCACGCCCGAGGCCATCATTGACCTGGAAAACTGGGGTGCCGATGCCACCAAAATCGGCATTGGCCCCGGCAAGGTCTGCATCACCAAACTCAAAACCGGCTTTGGCACCGGCGGCTGGCAACTGAGCGCGCTCAAGTGGTGCGCCCGCGTGGCCACCAAGCCGATCATTGCCGATGGCGGCATCCGGGAACATGGCGACATTGCCAAGAGCATCCGCTTTGGTGCCACCATGGTAATGATCGGCTCGATGCTGGCCGGCCACGAAGAGTCCCCCGGCAAAACCGTGGAGGTGGATGGCAAGTTGTTCAAGGAATACTACGGGTCAGCGAGCGACTTCAACAAGGGCGAGTACAAGCATGTTGAAGGCAAACGCATCCTGGAGCCCATCAAGGGCAAGCTGGCCGACACCTTAATTGAGATGGAGCAGGACGTACAAAGCTCCATCAGCTACGCAGGCGGCAAAAAACTGCTGGACATCCGCAAGGTGAACTACGTGATTTTGGGCGGTGACAATGCGGGCGAGCATTTGCTGATGTAGTGCGTCGCACGCCATCAGGGCCGCATGCGTTTATGCGGCCAACATCTGTAGCGCCAACACATGCACCCGCTGCCCAGATGTCACCAACGCCTCCAGGATGCTGAAATGATTCAACCCTGCAACCGTCTCGCACACGGGCACGGTTGGCCTACCCCAGGCCATTTCCATCAGCCGGTTCTGGTTTTTAAACTCTGCGCTCTCCTGGTCTCCACATACTGCAAACAAACTGCCGCCCGGCGCTGCAAAATAGGCAGGGCTACAACGTTGCACCTGCGAAGGTGTTAGTTTTAAATCGCTCTGCAAATACGGTGTGTGCCTAATGGGTAACAGATCGTACAGACCCGAAATACCCAGGGCACTGCGCACCAGCTGCGCTGGCAAATCAGAGGCAAACTTGGGCCACTGGCAGGCCAGCAGCATGGTGGCCAAGTGTCCGCCAGCGCAATGGCCTGCCACGCTAATGCGCTGCGGGTCGCCACCGTACTGGTCGATGTTGCGGTAGACCCAATCCAGAACGCAGGCTTGCGGCGCGCGCACCTGCGCCGAACGGCTTTGCCAGCTTTGGACATGGCGGGTTATAAAGTCGGGCACGCGCAGGCGGTTGCTGTACTGGTTGTCCAGGTAGTCGGCATCCCAGACTTTGGTTTTTTGTTTAAGTTTTGTCACAGGCGCTCCTGGTTGTCACCTAATGCACAGCGTATAGTACCCGGGCTTGCTACACTGTGCCTAATTTCATTGGAGAATCCTATGCGCTTATCTAAAGAACAACTCGCCCAGTTTGACCGCGAAGGCTATCTATTTTTTCCCAGCCACTTCAGCCCCGAAGAGACTCGCAGCCTGACCACTGCGGTGCCCGAACTGTACGCCCGGCGCGAAGCTTACAACGTGCGCGAAAAGGGCAAAGATGCCGTGCGCACCAACTTTGCCGCCCACATGTACAGCGAGCCGTTTGCCAAATTGGCCCGCCACCCGCGCATGATCAAACCCGTCGAAGACCTGTTTGACGAAAAGCTGTACATGCACCAGTTCAAGATCAACGGCAAGATGGCCTTTGAAGGTGACGTATGGCAGTGGCACCAGGACTACGGAACCTGGCTGAATGACGACCTGATGCCCACCGAGCGCGCCATGAACGTGGCCATCTTTCTGGACGACGTGAACGAGTACAACGGCCCGCTGATGTTCATCCCTGGCAGCCACAAAAAAGGCGTGATTGATGCCAAGCACGACCTCACCACCACCAGCTACCCGCTATGGACGGTGGACAATAAACTCATCGCCCAGCTGGTGGAGCGCGCAGGCGGCAAGCAGGGCGGCATCGTCTCGCCCAAGGGCCCGGCGGGTTCGATGATTTTGTTCCATAGCTGCCTGGTGCATGCCTCGTCGGCCAACCTCTCGCCGTTTAACCGCGTGGCCGTGTACCTGAGCCTGTGCGCCGTCAGCAACCACATCCGCCGCCACAAGCGGCCTGAATACATCGCCCACCGCGACTTCACGCCGATTGACTGCTTGCCCGACGATTGCCTGCTGAAAAACTACCCGGTGGATTTGCCGTGGAAAGATGGTGTGCCAGCGAGTGCGCTGGAGACATCGCTGGAAGAGCTGGAAGTGACGGCTTAGGTTTTCGATCATTCAAGGGCGAAGAGGGGGATTTTTTGAACGCAGAGGGCGCTAAGATTTCGCAAAGGGCGCAAAAAAGAAAATACAAAAATAAAACCAAAAAATTCTGATGCCGCATAAAGAGTTTGTAGATAAATACGCGCTCAATAGCTGGCAACTTTTAGTTTTCCACTTTTTAATTTTGTGATTTAAGTTAAAAAAAATATTTTTCTTTTTTTCTTTTTCTCCCCCTTTTTGTATTCTTTCTCCCCCTTCTGCTCCCTCTGCGTAACCTTTGCGCCCTCTGCGTTCAAAAAATCCCCTCTTCCTCCCCCACCCCGAAGCCAGCCAAACCCACTATGAACCTCTACACCAAACTTCAGCAACGCCAAGCTGACAACAAGCCCATCCGCATTGGCCTGATCGGTGCGGGTAAATTTGGCAGCATGTACCTGGCGCAGATTCCGCGCACGCCCGGTGTGCACCTGGTGGCCATTGCCGACCTGAGCCCCGACGCGGCCCGCGCCAACCTGGCTCGTGTAGGATGGAAACCCGAGCAAGCCCAAGCAAATAGCGCGCAAGAAGCTATTAAAACAGGAGCAACTTGGCTCACCGACGACTGGCAGGCTGTGGTGAAAATTCCCGAGATCGACATCATCGTGGAATGCACTGGCTCGCCCGTGCATGCGGTCGATCACATTCTGGAGGCTTTTAACCAAGGCAAGCACATTGTCAACGTGACGGTGGAAGCGGATGCGTTTTGCGGCCCGCTGCTGGCACGCAAAGCCTCTGAAAAGGGCTTGGTGTATTCACTGGCCTTTGGTGACCAGCCCGCACTGATCTGCGACCTGGTGGACTGGGCGCGTACCTGCGGCTTCCCGGTGGTGGCCGCCGGGCGGGGCCACAAATGGCTGTCGCACTTTAGCCAGAGCACGCCCGACACCGTGTGGGGCTACTACGGCCTGAGTCCTGAGCAGGCGGCGCGCGGCGGCCTGAACCCCAAGATGTTCAACAGCTTTTTAGATGGCTCCAAGCCCTCGATTGAAAGCACGGCGGTGAGCAACGCCACGGGTCTCAGTGTGCCCAGCAACGGCCTGCTGTACCCGCCTGCCAGCGTGGAAGACATTCCCTTCGTCACCCGCCCCATGAGCGAAGGCGGTGTGCTGGAGAAAAAGGGCATGGTGGAGGTGATCTCGTCGCTGGAGGCCAATGGCCGCCAGATACCGTACGACATCCGCATGGGCGTGTGGGTGACGGTCGAGGCCGAGACCGACTACATCAAAAACTGTTTTGAAGAATACAACGCCCATACCGACCCGAGTGGGCGCTACTTCACGCTGTACAAGCGCTGGCATTTGATTGGCCTGGAAGTGGGCGTATCCGTCGCCAGCGTAGCCCTGCGCGGCGAGCCCACCGGCGTGGCCACGGGCTGGAACGCCGACGTGGTGGCCACCGCCAAAAAAGACCTGCACCCTGGCGAAATGCTGGACGGCGAAGGCGGCTACACCGTGTGGGGCAAGCTGCTGCCCGCTGCCACGAGCAAAAAAATAGGCGGCCTGCCGTTGGGCCTGGCGCACAACGTCAAAGTCATTCGCCCGGTCAAGCAGGGCCAGTCGCTCACCTGGGCCGACGTGCAAATGGACGACTCGCGCGCCTACGCCGTGCGCCGCGAGATGGAAACCCTGTTTGCCTGAACCTGCACCCCGCCATGGACGATATTCTCTTTAAAAATGCCCTGGTACTGGACGGATCGGGCCAACAAGGCGCTATCAAAGACGTAGCTGTTTGCGCTGGCTCTATAAGGGCTATTGGCCAAAACATTACGCAAAATGCAAAACAGGTGATCGACTGCGACGGCCTGGCGCTGATGCCCGGCATCATCGACAGCCACACGCATTTTGATGCGCAGATTACCTGGGACAGCACGCTGCGCCCCTCACCCGCATTGGGCGTGACCACAGCGGTGATTGGCAATTGCGGCTTTACCATCGCCCCCTGCAAGCCAGAGCACCAGGGCATCACCATGCGCAACCTGACGCAGGTGGAGGGCATGTCGCTGCAGGTGCTGCAAAGCGCGATTGACTGGGGCTTTGAGACCTTTCCTGAGTACCTGGCCCTGCTGCGCAGCAAAGGCAGCGTGCCCAATATTGCCGCCTATGTGGGCCACAGCAGCGTGCGCACCTATGTGATGGGCACCGATGCTACCGAGCGCGAGGCCACTGCCCCCGAGATTGCGCAGATGGCCGCCATCGTGCGCGATGCCATGCGCGCCGGAGCCGTCGGCCTGGCCAGCTCCACCAGCCCGGCGCACAACGGCGAGGGTGGCAAGCCCATGCCCTCGCGTCTGGCCAATGATGCCGAGCATATGGCCCTGATTGAGGCCATGGGCGCTGGCGGCAAGGGCGTGTACATGGTCACCAAGGGCGGCCACATGCCCGTGCCATTTTTAGAAGACATGAGCGCGCAAAGCGGTCGCCCGGTCATGATTGCGGCGCTCTTGCACAACAACACCAACCCCGGTGGTGTATTTAAAGATCTGGACGCGATAGCCGCTGCCAATGCACGCGGCCACAAGCTCATTGGCCAGGTCAGCTGCTGCCCGCTGTCGATGGACTTCACCCTGCTCTCGCCCTACCCGGTGGAAGGCTTGCAGGCCTGGAAGCCTGCGCTGGGCCAAAGCGGCGAGGCGCTGAAAGCCGTGCTGCGTGATGCCAGTTTTCGCAGCACAGTGCGCGCCGAGATTGCCGCACCCGCCAGCTTTCGGCTGTTCAACGGCGAGTGGGACCAGTTGCACATCACCGAAGCGGCCACAGGCAAATACCGCGCACTGGAGCAAAAACCCTTTGGCGCACTGGCCGCATCCCTGGGCAAAGACCCACTGGACCTGATGCTGGACACCGCCCTGGACGAAGACCTGCGCACCGTCTTTACTGCCATGCTGCTCAACAGCAATGAAGCGGCGGTGGGCCAGATGCTCAACCACCCGCACAGCATTGTGTCACTCAGCGATGCCGGCGCGCACCTGACCTTCTTCAACGACGCGGGCTTTGGCCTGCACCTGTTGGGCCACTGGGCGAGAGGCCTGGGCGTGATGCCCCTGCAAGAAGCCGTGCGCCAGCTCACCAGCGTGCCCGCCGATATTTTTGGCTTTGCCAAGCGCGGCCGTATTAAAGAAGGCTACGCCGCCGACCTGCTGCTGTTCGACCCCAAAACCGTAGGGCGCGGCCCCAAGATGCGCGTCAACGATCTGCCCGGCGGCGCGGCGCGCCTGCATACCGATGGCGTGGGCGTGCACGGCGTGTGGGTCAATGGGCAGCAAGTGGCCGATGCCAGGGGCTTGCTAGCCAAGCCACCCAAGGCAGGCGCGTTGATTACTGAATTTGCGTCCTGACTGCAGCGGGTTTCGGTTGGCATGAACCCCGCTCACGGCAGCACCCCTTTTCGGTGCCGTACTACCTCTGCCGCGCTCACACCCGCTGCCTGGTTGCCCCAGGCAGCGCGAATGTAGCTGACTACGGCGGCGATGTCTTCGTCAGGCAGCACATGCACAAAGGGCGGCATGCCGAAGGGGCGGGGGTTACCTGCGGTGCTGGGGGCGTAGCCGCCAGCCAGAATGATGCGCACCAAGTTGGCGGTGTGGGCCATGTTGACGGCGCGGTTACCGGCCAGTGCGGGCAGGGCAACGCTGCCTTCGACCTGCAAGCCCTGGCCCTGCTCGCCATGGCAGGTGGCACAGTGCCGGGTGTACAACTGGGCACCGCGCTCAAAGAGGGGGCTACTTTGCCCAGACGCAGTGGCAGGCGGTGTGGGCGTAGCTGGCGGAATGGCCATGGACTTGGCACTAGGCTTGCCCGGGCTTTCGGGCAGTGACTGCAGATAGGCTGCCGTTGCTTGCAAATCTGCTTCGATCCAATACTGGGTGCTTTTAGCCACCACCTCGGCCATAGGGCCCGCCACACTGGCCTGGGGGGCAACACCAGTTTTTAGCAGGGCCACAATGTCGGCACGCGGCCAGTGCTGCACGCCTGCCTGGTCGCGCGCCAGCAGCGATGGGGCGTACCAGTCTTGCAGGGGCATGAGTGCGCCGCTGAGCCTTTGGTCTTGCATTGTGGCACCCAGTGCGTTGCGCTGGGCGTGGCAGGCACTGCAATGGCCCAGGCCGCGCACCAGATAGGCTCCGCGCTCAATTTGCGCAGTGTTTTGGCCTTCAGCCCTTATAAAACCTGCGTAAGAAGCTTCTTTATTGATAGCATCTTGCGCCGTACTCTGTTCGAAAAACAGCACCCGCCATGCAGCCAGTGCCAACTGGGTGTTCAGCGGAAAGGGCAGTTCATGCGTCTGGTTGGCCTGCACCACAGGTTGCACCGCCTGCATGAAGTAGGCGTAGAGCGCGTCTGCGTCTGCGCGGGTGACGTGGCGGTAGTTGGTATAGGGAAAGGCGGGCGTGAGCAAGCGGCCATCGCTGCTGCGGCCATCGTGCAGGGCGCGGTAAAAGGCCTGCTGGCTCCAGCGACCAATGCCAGTGGCAGGGTCGGGCGTGATGTTGCTGGTGTAGACCGCGCCAAACGGCGTGTGGATGGCTTTACCGCCCGCCATGGCCGCGCCGCCGCGCGCAGTGTGGCAGGCAGCGCAGTTGCCCACCTTGGCCAGGTAGGCACCACGCTCGATCTCGCCTGGTGTCGCATTTGTAATGCTATTTTGCCCTTCAGCCCTTTGAAATACAGCGTAACCAGCTATTAATTCAATAGCTATCATGGTGCAAAAAAAGACCAGCAGCAGACCCAGCAATAGTCCTAATGCAGCCCACACCCGCCGCACCGGGCTTAGGCGCTGCCAGCGCGCAGCGGCGCGGCTGGTTAAAGCGCAGCTGGCTAAGCTGCGGGCGGCGCTCACTGCACCCCCCCACAGTTTTCTGGCATCGCGGCAGGCAGGCCGGGTGCAGGCTTGCTGCCGCCTTGCGCTGCCGCAGGCACGCTTTGCGCGGCCAGCCAGGTGGTCAGTGCGTCAATATCTTGCGGCTTCAGCAGCCGGGCAATACGGCCCATGCAGTCGGGCGCGTGGGCACGGCGCTGGCCTGTTTGCCAGGCACCCAACTGCCCCACCAGATAGTCACGCGGCAGGCCCAGCAGAGCGGGCATGCTGGGGCGGTTGCCCTTGCCGGGTTGCAGCGCCGGGGCCACACCCATCAGAGCCGTTCCGTGGCAGGCAGTGCAGGCGGGCAAGCCGCGCGCGGCATCGCCCTGCGTGGCCAAGGCCTGGCCGCGTGCCAGGGTGGCGGGCGGAGTGCCCGCCCTGGGCGGCAGGGGCGGTGCATAGGGCAAGTCCAGCGCCGCAAAATACTGCGCCATCTCCATCAAATACGCATCACTCAAATGCTCCACCATGCCCACCATCAACCCATAGTGGCGGCGGCCATCGCGAAAGTTAAGCAACTGGTTATACAAATAGCCCGCAGGCTTGCCCGCAATGCGCGGAAAGTAGGCTTCATTCTGCGTGCGCCCCACACTGGCCGTCACGCCCGCGCCGTGGCAGGTGGTGCAGGCTTGCATGCGCTGGGCCATACTGTCCTGCGCAGGTGCGGTTGCATGCGCCCACGCCAGTACGCAGCACAGGCAGGCACCTACCAGCCAACTTCTTAACACCGATTGATTCAGCAACATCCTGTCGATCATAGCCAGTCAGGGGATTTGTACGCTCCGGTGGTTTTTTGCGTTCAGATGGTTTGATGCCCCGGCACTTGGGGTGATTGGCTACGCGGCTGTCCTCCGTGGAGCTAAGTGCACCGCTCGCCGGATCCCGTGATAAACCAGGAGTGCACGATTTGTCAAAAACCTCCACAGAGTGCAGCAGCCTCTACACGCGGGTGAGGCTGCATCGGTGGCACTCAATTCAGGCCGCCTAGTTAAAGCCCTTCAGCTGCCTACATGCATGCTGAACACCGCCCCGTTGGACATGCGGCAACTGCCCGTGCCTAGCGTGGCCGAGTTCATGGTGTAACGGCAGTTCAGGTAGCCGCCCCGGTTGCCTGCGCCGTTGGCTACGCCCTCGCGTGATGAGCCTGCCAAGCGCGTGGCCTCACCTGTGAAATATTCCCCATTGATATTGGCACTGAAACTGCCGCGCCCATGCAGGTCATTGGTCACCACGGCGCTGACCATACCGCAGGCGGAGGCCAAGTCGTTGGACGGATACAAGCGCGCAGCAAAGGTTACCGGCGCAGGGGCTGATATGTGCACGGGCACGCTTTGCGTTGGTGGTGGATAGTGATTGACAGGCACCACATAGCAACCCGTGAGCAGCGCGGCCCCTGCGGCGGCTGCCAGCGCCTGCGCAGTGCGCCGCAATAAACGTGAGGGAGAAGTTTGAACTTGCATAAAGTTCCAGATGGCCCAGGCACATGCCTGTAACGCCATTGTGGGTAGCCCGTGCTGTGGCAGCCCAAACTTTGCTCAGGTAGCACGGCGCGCCACTGGCAGTGCTGCTGCATGCTACCCGTGTGCTACCTGTGCTCTACCCGCCACCAGTGCAGGCTATTTCTCTGCCTCTTGCAGCGCCCGCCACATCACCTTGCCGCTGCCACTCTTGGGCAGGGCATCGACAAACTGCACCAGCTTGGGGGCTTTGTAGACGGCCATATTGTCTCGGCACCATTGCAAGATGTCTTCGGCGCTGGTGTTCAAGTGGCTTTTGCGCAGCACCACCACGGCCTTGACGGTTTCACCCCGGTAGGCATCTTTGCTGGCGATGATGCAGGCCTCGGCAATCGCCGGGTGCTTGAACATCAAGGCCTCTACCTCGGCGGGCCAGACCTTGAAGCCCGATGCATTGATCATGCGCTTGAGGCGGTCGGTGATGAAGAAGTAGCCCTCTTCGTCCACCCGCCCAAGGTCGCCGCTGCGGAAGAATTTTTTACCATCCATCTCGATGAAGGCTTTGGCCGTGGCCTCGGGGTTCTTCCAGTAGCCTTGCAAGTTCATGGGACCGCACATGATAATTTCGCCCTGCTCGCCTTGCGGCACCTCTTGCAAAGTTATCGGGTCAATCACCCGTGCATCGCAACCAATGTACGGTATGCCCAGGCACTGCTGCTTGGTGGCGTCCGGCGGGTTTTGGTGGCTGGGGGCTGCGGTCTCGGTCAGGCCATAGCCTTCGACATAGCGCAGGCCAAACTGCTCCCACAGACGCTGCGCCACCGCTTGCGGCATGGCCGCGCCACCGCCGCCGATGCTGACCAGGCTACTCAGATCGTATTGCTCAAACGAGGGCGATGCCAACAGGTCAATCACCATGGTGGGGATGTTGCCCCAGTGCGTCACCTTGTGACGCGAGATCACGCGGCCCGCCAGCTCGCGGTCCCAGCGCGGCATGATGACCAAGGTGCCACCGCCGTACATGGTCGCCTGCATCACACTGACCAGCCCGGTGATATGGAACATGGGCACGGCGCACAGCGAGACCGTCTCGCCGCTGCTGTTGCTCCACAGGCCCACGGCCACCGCGTTGTGCATGACCGAGCCGTGGGTGTGCATCACGCCCTTGGGCAGGCCGGTAGTGCCGCTGGTGTAGGGCAGGATAGACAGGTCGCTGCTGATGGCTGTAACGGGCGGCAGCGCCTGCGCGCCAGACTGCACGGCGCGCTCCATGGCCATCATCACGGTGCTCCATGTGTGGCAAGCGCCGTTGGTCAGTATCGGCTCTGCATGCCGCGTCAGCAGCCAATCGCGCCAGGCCTGGGGCATGTCATCCACCGCCTTGTCGCCAAAAGCATCTGCAAAATGCGTGATCACCAGGTGCTTTAAACGCTCTTGCACAGGCA
>JAYVJV010000077.1:0-8623 GCA_043769005.1 Polaromonas sp.
TGGTGTTCAAGTCGGACACCCGCAGCATAGAGACGGCCTACACCTTGACCACTGTGCCCATTGCCATAGGCCCCTTGCAGGCCATGATTGCCTTGCCCAAGCTGATCGCCTTTGCAGGCGCGTTGGCGGTGGCGGCGCTGATGATGCTGGTGATTGCCAAGACCGACCTGGGCCGCGCCATCCGCGCTGTGGCCAAAGAAAAGCACGGTGCCAAGCTGATGGGCATTGACGTAGACCATGTGTACGCGATGAGCTTTGGCATTGGCCTGGCCTGCCTGGGCGCTGCGGCCTGCTTTTTGCTGCCCGCCTACTATGTGAACCCGCTCGTGGGCAACGGCTTTGTACTGGTGGCCTTCACCATCGTGGTGCTGGGCGGTATGGGCAGCTTTGGCGGCGCGCTGCTGGGCGGGTTATTGATTGGCGTGGTGGAGTCGCTGGGTGGTCTGGTCTTGGGTGAGTCGCTGGGGCAGATCGGCATTTTTGTGATCTTTATCGCCGTGCTGCTGCTGCGTCCGCAGGGTTTGTTTGGAGCCAAAGCATGATGCAGTGGTGGCGCAGCATGCCTCCTGCACGGCGTGAGTTGCTGCATATCGCTCTGTTTGTGATAGTTGCTTACGCAATATCTGTAACGGTTTCCTCCGGAGTAGTGCTTAATTTTGTGATGATGGCGCTGTATGCCGCGTTGCTGTCGCAGGCCTGGAACGTGCTGGGCGGTTTTGGCGGGCAGTTCTCGTTTGGGCATGCGCTGTTTTTTGGCACCGGGGCCTATGTGCAGGCGATTGCGCAAATGCAGTGGGGCATCAACCCGTGGCTGGCGCTGCCGCTGGGGATGGTATTGAGCGCAGCGGTGGGCCTGTTTGTGGGCGCATTGTCGTTTCGCTATGGCCTGAAGGGTTCGTACTTTGCTTTGGTCACACTGGCCTTTGCCGAGGTGTTTCGCATTCTGGCGTTATCGGTGCCCTTCACGGGCGCGGGTGTGGGGCTGATGGTGCCGCTGCAAGAGGGCGCGGCCAATATGCAGTTTGCCTCGCGCCGAGGCTACTTGCAGGTGGTGCTGGCCCTGGTGGCGTTGGCCTTGCTGCTGACCTGGTGGCTGAAAAATTCGCGCTTTGGGGCCTACCTGCAAGCCGTGCGCGACAACGAAGACGCAGCCCGTGCCATCGGCGTGAACCCGTTCAAGATCAAGCTCGGTGCGATAGCGCTGTCGGGTGGCCTGATGGGGGCGGCGGGGGCTTTTTATGTGCAGGTGTTTCAGTACATCGACCCCGGCATTGCCTATGGCGCGCACACCTCGGTAGAGGCCTTGGTGGGCGCGATTGTGGGCGGTCTGGGCACCCTGTGGGGGCCTATCGTTGGCGCGCTGGTGCTGCATGTGCTGGCGGATGTCACGCGCAATCTGTTTGGCGCGCTGCCGGGCATCAATATGGTGATCTACGGCGTGGTGCTGGTGGTGATCGTGATGTTCGCTCCACGCGGCATTGCCGGGCTGGGGGCTAATGTGCGCGCACTGTGGGGCAAAGGCAAAACTGCTGGCGCGATGGGCTCCTCAAATGGTGCTGCGGACGGCAAACCCAACAGCACAAACAGGGGCGCTGACCAATGAGCGCGCCCGTACTGCACATTGACGCGGTGTCCAAAAGTTTTGGCGGCCTCAAAGCCGTGCAAAACGTAAACATGCAAGTGCAAGCCGGTACGCTCACCGCTTTGATCGGCCCCAACGGCGCAGGCAAAACGACGCTGTTTGCTTTGATGTCGGGCTTTATCAAGCCCGACACAGGGCGCGTAGTGTTTGGTGGCGTTGACATCACCGGCCACGCGCCCGATGCCAATGCCCGGCGCGGCATGGCCCGCACCTTTCAAATTGTGCAGCCCTTCGCACAACAAAGCGTGCGTGAGAACATCGCGGTGGGTGCGCACCTGCACACCGCCAACCGCGCGCTGGCGCTGGAGCAGGCCAGTGCCATCGCTGCCCGCGTGGGCTTGACGGCTCTGCTAGATCAACCCGCCGGCGACCTCACGGTAGCAGGCCGCAAACGCCTGGAACTGGCCCGCACCCTGGCCACCCAGCCGCGCCTCTTGTTGCTGGACGAAGTTCTGGCCGGGCTCAACCCGCAAGAGGTGGCCGAGATGATTCCGGTGGTGCGCGGTATTGCCGACTCTGGCATTACGGTGCTGATGATCGAGCATGTGATGCAAGCGGTGATGAATCTGGCCGAGCATGTGTGGGTGCTGGCCCAAGGCGTGCTGATAGCAGAGGGCACGCCCGCGCAGGTGACGCGGGACGACAAAGTGGTGGAAGCCTATCTGGGCAAGGGCACAGCGGCGCGGTTGCAAAAGCAGGCTTCGACCCTTCGACAAGCTCAGGACAGGCCAAGCTCAGCCCGAACGGACGTACCTCCCATGCAAGTGGACGCTGCCAAACCATGAGCGCTCTGTTAAACATCACCAATTTGACCGGCGGCTACGGCGCAGTCCAGGTGCTGCGCGGCGTAGACCTGCAGATAGGGCAGGGCGAAATCGTCGCGCTGCTGGGCAGCAACGGCGCGGGCAAATCGACGCTGAACTACACGGTATGCGGCATCTACCCGGCCTGGGCAGGCAGCGTGCAATTCGACGGCCAAGACCTGAGCCGCGCCCATTACCGCGAGGTCGTCAAAGCCGGGCTGATCCAGGTGCCCGAGGGGCGCAAGGTGTTTCCCAATCTGTCGGTGCTAGAAAATTTAGAGCTAGGCTCGTTCACCCGCGCCCGCGAGCGGCGCGTTGCAAACCTGGATAAAGTGTTTGGCATCTTCCCGCGCCTGAAGGAACGCATCACGCAGCTAGCTGGCACCATGAGCGGCGGTGAGCAGCAGATGCTGGCGATAGGGCGGGGGCTGATGGCCGAGCCCAAGCTGCTCATTTTGGATGAGCCATCGTTGGGTTTGTCGCCGCTGTTGGTGGAGGAGATGTTTGCGCTGATTCGGCAGTTGCATGCGGATGGGTTGTCTATTCTGTTGGTCGAGCAAAATGTGGCGCAGTCGCTGGAGATTGCCAGCCGGGCGTATGTGATGGAGAACGGGGCGATTCGGTTCTCTGGGAGTTCAGCGGATTTGCTTTCGAGCGACGAGCTGCGGCGGGCGTATTTGGGGTTGTGACGTATGACTCATGTACTTGCCACAGACCATGAAATGCGGGGAGTTTTTGAACGCAGAGGGCGCGAAGGTTTCGCAGAGGGCGCAGAAGTGGGGTCAAAGGTTTCTTTCTTGGTCACGTACGCACGATTAGGTGTTTGCCATCCGCCCTCATACTGGAGTACCAGAAATCGGTCGGTTGGCAAACACCTAACCGTGTGCAACCAAAGCAGCGTGCTACCGGTAGGCTCCGGTAAGAATTTTCCGGCGACTACCGGTAACGCGCTACCTTGTGTGCTGGCGATATAGCGTATGCGAATTGACCGATTTCTGGTACTCCAGTATGAGGGCGATTCGCATACGCTATATCGCCCGAAGCGAAACCAGCGCGAAGGCAAACCTGTTCCAACCCACCATCCAGGTTCAAACGCGACGTGAGCAAGAAAAACATGCCAAACCGCCGCACAGCTCTTAAAAAAATAGCGCAAGCAGCTACACTATTAATAGCATACAAAGCCAATGCACAAACCACCACACCACCGATAAAAATACTGGTAGGTGTCCCCGCAGGCGGTAGCACGGACACCATTGCACGCGCCATGGCCACTGAGATGGGCCGCATTTTGAACCGCACCATCGTGGTAGAAAACAAACCCGGCGCAGGCGGCAACATTGCAGCAGATGCTGTGGCCAAATCCATGCCCGATGGCAACACCTTGCTGCTCAGCTTTACCAGCCACGCCGTCAACGCCACGCTGTATCCCAGCCTGCCCTTTGATCCCGTCAAAGACTTCACGCCACTCACTTTGGTGGCCACAGCGCCATCCATGCTGGTGGCCCACCCCGGCTTTCCCGCCAAAGACGTGCGCGAGCTGATTGCCTTGGCCAAGGCGCAGCCGGGCAAACTTAACTTTGCTATCGGTGCCATTGGCTCGTCATTGCACATGGCAGGCGATGCCTTCAAGATGCGCGCCGGGCTGTTTATCGTCAACATTCCCTACCGGGGCACTGCGCCCGCCATTGCTGATGTGATAGCCGGGCAGGTGCAGTTGATGTTTGCGCCCATGGTGGGCGCGAAGGTGCAGGTGCGTGCCGGCAAGCTGCGCGCGCTGGCGGTGACCAGTGCCAAACGCCTGCCCGCCATGCCCGATGTGCCCACCATTGCCGAGGTGTTACCCGGCTTTGAGTCCAGTGCCTGGTTTGGCCTGTTTGGCCCGGCCCGCATGGCCCCTGAGCTGACCCGCCGCATGAACGAAGTCGCGCGCCAGGCGATTAACAGTGTTGACGTGCGCAAACGCCTGGAGGGCGAAGGCCTGCAAATGGCAGGCAATTCGCCCGAGGAGTTTGCCGCCTTTGTGCAAAGCGAGATCAAGCGCTGGGGCGGGGTGGTGCGCTATTCGGGTGCCAAGCCGGAGTAAAGTGGCACCCATGCCTGCACAAACCCTGGCCCAAAAACTCATCGCGCGCGCTGCGGGGCGCAGCCAAGTGGCGGTGGGCGAGATCGTCACTTGCCAGGTGGACTTGGCCATGTTCCACGACTCGTCCGGCCCGCGCCGCTTGAAGCCGATGTTGGAGGAGCTGCAAGCGCAGATTTGGGACAAATCCAAAGTGGTACTGGTGATGGACCACTATGTGCCCGAGCAAGACGAGGATGCCCGCAAGATTGTGCGCATTGCCCGCGACTGGGCACGCGAGCAGGCGTTGCCGCATGTGTACGACAGCATGGGCATTTGCCATGTGGTGCTGCCGCAAAAGGGCCACCTGCGCCCCGGCATGCTGTGTGTGGGCGGCGACTCGCATTCGCCCACCGGCGGCGCGTTTGGGGCCTATATGTTTGGCGTGGGCAGCACCGAGATGCTGGGCGTGTGTGTCACAGGCGAGATCTGGCTGCGCGTGCCGCAAACCATTCAAATGCATTGGAGCGGGCGGCTTGCGCCAGGCGTGATGGCCAAAGACATGATGCTGCACACCATTGGCCGCTTTGGCATGAACGGCGGCCAGTACCAGGCAGTAGAGTTTTGTGGCGAGGGCGTGCAGGCGCTGTCCATGCAGGGGCGCATGACCCTGTGCAATATGAGCGCCGAGCTGGGCGCGCAGACTGGCCTGGTGGCACCCGACGCGGTGACGCAGGACTGGCTGGAGTCGGTGGGTGTGGCCCGCCAAGACATCAGTCACTGGCATACCGATGCCGATGCGCAGGTAGAGCGGCACAGCTTTGATGCAACGACTCTTGAGCCCCAAGTAGCCGCGCCGCACAGCCCCGCCAACACGCACCCCGTGGCTACCCACGCAGGCACGCCCGTGCACGTCGCCTACATCGGTGCCTGCACAGGTGCCAAGCTGGAGGACCTGCGCGCCGCCGCCAGCGTGCTGCGCGGCCACAGGGTGGCAGCGGGCGTGCAGCTCATGGTGGCCCCTGCCAGTATGCAAGACCAGCAGGCCGCGCAGCAGGAGGGCGTGATGCAAATCCTGCAAGACGCTGGCGCGCAGCTCTTTGCCACCGCCTGCGGTGCCTGCGCAGGCTACGGCGGCAGCGTGCCCGAGGGCAGCACGGTCATCAGCAGCACGGCCCGCAACTTCAAGGGCCGCATGGGCGCAGCCACCGCGCAGGTGTACCTGGCCTCGCCCTACACCGTAGCCGCATCGGCCCTGCGCGGCGTAATTACCGATCCGCGTGAGGTGCTGGTGTGAATACGCTGAACGGTTTGACCGAGCACCGCGTGTGGCATCTGGGCGCAGACATCGACACCGACGTGCTAGCCCCTGGCCATGCCATGAAGTACGGTATTGAGGTGATAGCCCAGCACTGCCTGGAGTCGGTGTTGCCGCAGTTTGCCAGCCAGGTAAAAAAGGGCGATGTGATCGTCGCAGGCCCCAACTTTGGCATCGGCTCCTCGCGCGAGCAGGCGGCGCAGGTGCTGGTGCAGCTAGGCATCGCCGCTGTGATAGCCCCCAGCTACAGCGGCCTGTATTTTCGCAACGCGTTCAATGTGGGGCTGTTGCTGTTGACCTGTCCGCAGGCGGAGTTGCTACGAAAACAGGAGCTGCTTACGCTATATTTTAAAGGGATACAGGTCGTTTTGCCTGATAAAAGTAGGCTTGACTGCGAGCCTATCCCTGAGTTTCTGCTCCAGATGGTGCAGGCGGGTGGTTTGCTGGCTAGCTTGAAGCAGAGGCTGCAAAACTCCCCTCAACGCCCTGCCGCTCACCGAATCCCTTAGACATGTTGACCTGCCCTCACATGATTGCTAATGATTGTTGGCCCTTCTTTCACTTGACTAGGTCTGTACGGGGCACTGCCTGCGGCGCACTCAGCTACGCGGCTGTCCCCCGCGTCGGCCTAGGGCCGACAGCTCCTCCTTTATGCCGCTACGCTGAGCGCACCGCAGGCAGTGCCTTGCCAGCGTGGTGGGCGATCAGGCAGGTAGTCCGCAAGCTTGCTCTCCGGCTCGTCACCGCCTTGGACCTCAGGATCGTTCTCAGGCTGGTCCTCAGACCTGTCACCACCGTTGACAGCCCCGGCGCTTGGGATGCTTGGCGTAGCGGCATAAAGGAGGAGTCGCCGGCCCTAGGCCGGCACGGGGGACAGCCGCGTAGCCAAGCATCCCAAGTGCCGGGGCAACTACAGACTCGGATGCGAAACAGTGTGCATAAAAAATTCAAACGAAACACGAACCACCTAAACCCCCCCAGTATCGAAAATTTCACAGCTAAAAAAAGGACAACCCCATGACAACCAAACCCGCAAAACCAGAATTCGACCTGCTCATCAAAAACGTCCGCGTAGTCAGACCGCACGGCAACGTAGTGCATGACAGCGACATCGCCATCAAAGACGGCAAGTTCGCCCTCGTCGCACCCGGCATAGACGTAGCCCGTGCCAAGACCGTGCATGACGGCAAAAACCGCTTGGCCTTTCCGGGCGTGGTGGACGCGCACATGCACAGCGGCATCTACTCACCGCTGGCCGAAGACGCGGTCACCGAGAGCCAGGCCGCTGCCATGGGCGGTGTGACCAGCAGCTTGAACTACTTTCGCACCGGGCAGTACTACCTCAACAAAGGCGGGCCGTACAAAAAGTTTTACCCCGAGGTGCTCAAGACGGCGAAGGACAAGTTCCATGTGGACTACGGCTTTCACCTTGCGCCCATGGACGGCACGCATATCAAAGAGATCCCCGAGCTGATTGAAAAATACGGCGTGTCCAGCTTCAAGATTTTTATGTTCTACGGCTCGCACGGCCTGCATGGTGCGAGCAATACGCAAAAAGATTTCTTGATGATCAAGGAGGACGAGCGCTACGACTACGCGCACTTTGAGTTCATCATGCGCGGCGTGCAGGCTGCGCGCGAACAGATGCCGCACTTGGCCAAACAAATATCGCTGTCCCTGCACTGCGAAACGGCCGAGATCATGACGGCGTACACCAAGATTGTCGAAAAAGACAAATCCCTCAAAGGCCTGGCCGCCTACAGCGCCTCGCGCCCGCAGCACTCTGAGGGGCTGGCCGTTTTCATCGCCAGCTACCTGGCCAACGAGACCGCGCTGACCAATATCAACCTGCTGCATTTGTCCTCGCGCAAAGCCGTGCAGGCGGCGATGATGATGGCTGAGACCTTCCCGCATATCGACTTCAAACGCGAGGTCACCATCGGTCACCTGATGCTGGACATCCACAGCAAAGCCGCCGAGCTGGCCAAGGTCAACCCACCCATCCGCCCGCGCGAAGACGTAGAGTTTTTATGGGACGCGCTGCTGGCCGGCGAGCTCGACTGGGTGGTGAGCGACCACGCCTGCTGCCGCCACGAGATGAAAATCCCCAAGCACTACTTCGGCAATATCTGGATGGCCAAGAGCGGCTTTGGCGGCACCGAGTATTTGCTGCCCGCCCTGGTCAGCGAAGGCACCCGGCGCGGCATGGGCTACAACCACATGGCCCGCGTCACCAGCTGGAACCCCGCGCAGCGCTACGGACTGAACAAGAAGGGCGATATTGATGTAGGCTTTGATGCCGACATCGCACTCGTCGACCCATCCAAAACCTGGACTGTCCGTGCCAAGGATTCACCTTCTACCCAGGGCTATACGCCCTTTGAAGGGCTGGAGATGTCTGCGCGGGTGGATGCCACCTATCTTCGCGGTCAGGTGATATTCCAGGACGGCAAAGTGGTGGGCAAGCCGACGGGGCAGTATCTGTTCAGGCCTACGGCATAACGCGCAAGCCAGCGCGGTTTCAAGGCACGATGACACCAGGCTTTAAGCCCGCGCGCTTGGCACGCCGTGCAAAGCCTTTGTCGTCAAAGGTGACAACCGAGGCGCAACTGCGGTAGCTGGCATGGTGCAGGGCATCTGCAAAGTCAAAGCCTAGTGACAACGCATTGGCAGCCGCTTGCACCGCTACTTTGTCTTCTATTTCCACTTGCGCCAGGCTAAGCAAATGCGCCAGCACCTGCTGCGTTTGGCGCGGGGTCAGGCCATAGCGTCCACGCAGCACCCATTCCAGCTCCAGCACC
>JAYVJV010000078.1:0-25471 GCA_043769005.1 Polaromonas sp.
CCGGTTTTGACGCACCGGCCTGGTGGGCCATCCTGGCCCCGGCCAAAACCCCGCCCGACATTTTGAAGCGCATGAACGAGGAAGTGAACAAAGCCTTGAAGACCCCCGAGATCGCCAAGAAGCTGGACGCGCAGGGCATCGATATTGTGGGTGGCTCGGCCGAGGTAGCGCGGGCACACATCAACCAGCAAATAGATATCTGGGCCAAGGTGGTCAAGGACAACGGCATCAAGGCCGATTGATTTTCTTCACTCCCTCTCCCACTTGTGGGAGAGGGCAGGGGTGAGGGTCTTTGCTCCCGTGCTTTCTCCGATGGAGTTGGCTTGTTCGCTTGGCGTTATCTCCGGCTAAGCTGGACTCAGGGCGGGTTATCCCTCTCGCGAAAATTTTTACGAAAACACGCGCGAAATTCGGTAACGCAGGGCCAGCGTATGCACCGCGCGCCTTTCTCCAAAATTTTCATCGGGACGAACCCACCCTGTCACAGGGTTCTGGGCGGTTTAACAGCCCGTGTGTAGAAACGCGTGCTATCGACCTCAACCGAAAAAGCAACCATGCTCGTCTCGGTCAACGATATATCTCAAACAACCCGCCAAACCAGCAAAGCGGTAGTTGAACGGGGTCGGGATGAAAATTTCGTAGAAAGGCGCGCGGTACATATGCTGGCCTTGCGTTACTTAATTTCGCGCGTGTTTTCGTAGAAATTTTGCAGCACGACCTCTTCAACTGCCGCTTATGTGACCAAGGCAGCGAGAAATCTTCAATCTTCAATGCTCCTCAGGCGACACCCCCAAAGCCACCAAAAACCGCGCCACCATGTTGTACGTAGCAATCGCCGAGGTCAGCTCTACAATCTGCGTCGTGTCAAAGTGCTTTTGCAGCGCCGCAAAGGTGGCATCACTGATTTTGACGTTGACCGTCATCTCGGCGGCGTACTGCATTACTATGGTTTCGATAGCTGCTTGCGCTATATTTTGTTGGGCTACAGGCTTATTTCCTTGTAAAAACGGGGCTGCAAAGGTGGCCAGGGCGTCCAGCTCGGCCTGGGTGCCGCCTGCGGCCAAAAAGTCGGGCGCGTGGTGGTGGTACTCGTAGGCCGCACCGGTCAGCAGGGCTACGGTGCAGATGCCCAGCTCGCGCAGTTTGCGGCTGGTGGGCAGCTCGGTGCGCACGGCTTTGAGGTAGACGTTCCAGCCGCGTGCCAGCGGTTCGCTCCACAGCAGGGCTTTGTCCAGGTTGATCAGCTCGCCGCCCCGGCGCGCCTTGATGGCGTTGACCAGCTCAGTGGGTTGGGGGTGGGCGGCTTGGCTCCAGTCGGGGATGCGCATACGGTCTCTCTTGGTAAATGGATGGTGTTGCATAGGATAATCCATCCCATGCAGATTCCTTTTACCAAAATGCAGGGTGCGGGCAACGACTTTGTGGTGCTGGACGAGACCCGTGGGCGACTGAACCTCACCGCCGCGCAGTACCGCTTTTTGGGCGACCGCCATTTTGGCGTGGGCGCGGATCAGATATTGACGGTGCGGCCAGCAACCAGTGCCGACGTGGACTTTGCCTACGCCATACATAACAACGACGGCGGTGAGGTGGAGCACTGTGGCAACGGTGCGCGCTGCTTTGTGCGCTATGTGCGCCAGCAGGGCCTGACAGACAAAACTACCATCCGCGTGAAAACCGTGAACAATATTTTGACACTGACCGAGCAGCCGGACGGCCGCGTGACGGTCAACATGGGTGCGCCGCGGTTTGAGCGCGACCAGATTCCCTTTGACGTAACGCAGGCGCAGCCGGTAGCCAGTGGTTTATGGCAAAAATGGCATCTAGCCCAATTAAATAGTGCGCAAGCAGCTACTGAATCAATAGCATCTGTGGACTGCAAACCTGTCGCCGTACTGTCTATGGGCAACCCGCATGCGGTGCAAATCGTCGATGACGTAGACACCGCGCCTGTGCTGACGATGGGGCCGTGGGTCGAAGCCCACCCCGCCTTCCCCCGCCGCGTCAACGCAGGCTTTATGCAGATCGTCAACCGCACCAGCGTGCGCCTGCGGGTGTACGAGCGCGGTGCGGGCGAGACCCTGGCCTGCGGCACCGGAGCCTGTGCGGCGGTGGTAGCGGGCATCCGCCTGGGGCTGCTGGACGCGCGGGTGGATGTGCAGGCGCGTGGCGGCCTGCTGACCGTGGAGTGGGCGGGCTTTCACCCTGACAACAGCCTGAACCTTACCGCCCCGGTCATGATGACCGGCCCGGCCACCACCGTCTACCAAGGCACCATTAACGTGCCTGACAATATCTGATACCTGAGGAAAACCCATGACCCCTAAAGCCCACGACGTAGCGCCCATTACCGAAGAAGACATCGCCCAGTTTTTGGTCAACACGCCCGATTTTTTTGAGCGCCATGCGGCCCTGCTGTCTACTGTGCAGCTCAGTAGCGGCCACGGCAGCCGCGCAGTGAGCCTGCAAGAGCGCCAGGCCGAGATGCTGCGCGACAAAATCAAGGCGCTGGAGCAGCGCCTGATGGACATGGTGCGCAACGGCAACGACAACATGATGATCGCCGACAAGCTGCAGCACTGGACGCGCAACCTCCTGCTCACCCAGCACGCGGGCGACCTGCCCGCCACGATAGCGCGCGAGATCAAGCACCAGTTTTTGGTGCCGCAAGTGGCCATCAAAGTGTGGAGCACCAATGCCCAGTTTGCCGACCAGCCCTTTACCCAGGGCGTGAGTGAGGATGCCAAAACCTTCGCCACCTCCATCGTCACGCCCTACTGCGGTGTCAACAGTGGGATGGATGCCGTGCAGTGGCTGGAGCACCCCGAGCAGGCCGAGTCCATCGCCCTGATCCCCCTGCGCTCGGGCGCTGCCGCCGATGCCTTTGGCCTGCTGGTGCTGGCCTCACCCGATGCGCAGCGCTTTAACGCCAACATGGGCACCGACTTTTTAGAGCGTATCGCCGAGCTGGCCAGCGCCGCGCTGTCGCGGCTGCGGGCGTAAAGCGCCATGAAAGACGCGGCGCTGGTTGAGAAATATCTCGAACACGTCCGCGTGCAAAAACGCCTGGCCGAGCGCACCGTCGCCCTCTACACCGAAGACCTGCAAAAACTGCAAGCCCATGCGCAGCAAGCCAAGGTAGAGCTGCAACAAGTCCACAACGCCCATATCCGCCGCTGGGTAGCGCAGATGCACAGCCAGGGCCGCAGCGGGCGCGGCATCGCCCTCATCCTCTCAGGCTGGCGCGGCTTTTACACCTGGCTGGGCCGCGAAGGCCTGGTAGCCGCCAACCCGGTGCAAGACGTGCGTGCCCCCAAGAGTCCGAAGCCCCTGCCCAAAGCCCTGGCCGTAGACGATGCCGTGCAACTGGCCAGCTACAGCAGTGAGGAGGACGATGCCAGGCTGGAAGCGCGCGATGCCGCCATGACCGAGTTGCTCTATGGCAGCGGCCTGCGGGTCGGCGAGCTGGTCGGCCTGGACGTGCAAGCCTCGGCCACCGCCAAAGGCTGGCTGGACTTGCAAGCGGGTGAGGCGCATGTACTGGGCAAAGGCAGCAAACGCCGCAGCGTGCCGCTGGGGGCCAAGTCGGTGGAGGCATTGCAAAAATATCTGGCGGTGCGCAACGAACTTTTGCCCGTACACGCACCATCCAAAAAAAATACCGTTCGCACTGTGTCACCATCCGTTCGCCCTGAGCCTGTCGAAGGGCTCGCGCAACCCCAGCCAGCCCTCTTCGTCGGCAAAAACGGCACCCGCCTGACTGCCCAGTCGATCTGGCAGCGCCTCAAACGCCGCAGCCTGCAAGCCGGCCTGCCCACCACCGTGCACCCCCACATGCTGCGCCACAGCTTTGCCAGCCACCTGCTGCAAAGCAGCCAAGACCTACGCGCCGTGCAAGAGCTGCTGGGCCACGCCAACATCACCACCACCCAGGTCTACACGCGGCTGGATTTTCAGCACCTGGCCAAGGCCTATGACGCGGCGCATCCGCGTGCCAAGCGCGCCGATAAAAAGTCAGGTGGCGTTTAACTGCAAGTTTGCATAGAATATTCATATGGCACTCCCTCTGCAAAAACCCGTCCATCTGTTTGACTATTTCAAGTTCGAGAACGCGAGCAGCACCCGCCACGAATATGTGGGCGGAGGTATCCACGCCATGACTGGGGGCACCATGCGGCATAACCGGGTGTCCCTCAACATCGCCCGCGCCTTGGGTAATTATCTGGAGGGCACGCCCTGCCAAGTCTTCATCAACGACATGAAGCTGCATGTGCAAGCGGCAGACAGCGTCTACTACCCCGACGTATTCGTCTACTGCGGCTCCAGCACCGCCAATGACGAGCGGGTGGTGCAAGATGCCTCCCTGGTGGTAGAGGTGCTCAGTGAATCCACAGCCACCATCGACCGCCGCGAAAAACTCGCCGCCTACCAAAAACTACCCAGCCTGCGCGCGTACTGGATCGTCAGCCAGACCGAGCAGCGCATCGAAGTACACAGCCGCGCCACCGACGGGCAATGGCAGGCACTGGCCTACACGCTGGGCGAAAGCCTGCCAGGCGAGTGGTTGGGCGAGGAACACTTGGCTTTGAGTATGGTGTACTCAGGCACAGACGTTACTGCGTAAATGGGCGCTGCTGGACGGGCGTTCGCGCCATTGCTGAAATCAATCCTGTTGAAATAAATCCAGGACAAAACTTCCAATGTCGCTATAATTGTCGTCATACAATCCCTTCGCGGTGTCATTCAGTTGGCTCGGGCTTAGGGCGAAAAAGCCACCGCAAGGTGGCTTTTTCACTTTCGGAGCCCTGCCTTTTGACTAAAACCAACATCTACATTGACGGGTATAACCTTTATTACTCGCGTTTAAAGGGTACTCCCTTCAAGTGGCTGGACCTGGCGGTACTCTTTCGGGACAATATCTTGCAACAGCAAGATCCCACTGCACAGGTGGTGTGCATCAAATACTTCACTGCGCCGATCAAAGCCTCTTACGCCCGACACGGCCAAGCCTCTGAGCATGCGCAAACGCAATACCTGCGGGCGCTAACCGCAAAGTATCCTGATTTGATTCAGATCATCCAAGGATTTCACATCTTTCAGCCAACGGGGTTACCTGCTTTTGAAACGAACGTACAACCCAACAAAGCGCAGACTTCGCGCGTCTGGATGATCGAAGAAAAGCAAACTGACGTGAACATGGCGTTGCACGCCTACCGCGATGCGACCAGGGGGCAGTGCGATCAATTGGTCATCTGCTCTAACGACAGCGACATCGAACCCGCGCTCCGCATGATCCGAGAAGACGCACCCCACGTCAAGATTGGCCTGGTTATGCCTTTGCGTGAATCTGCCAAAGACGAGGGTAAAGTCCCCAACAAAAGGCTTACGCCCTTGGCGCATTGGGTAAGGCGCTACATACCAGACCACGAGTTGGAAGAGTCGCAATTGCCAACCAATGTGCCTACCCGCAAGAAACCAGCCAGCAAACCAGTTCATTGGTGATTCTTGCGACAATAGCCCCTATGAAAACCATCACCCTGCGCGAAGGCAAAGAGCGCGCCTTGCAGCGCCGTCACCCCTGGATATTTGACAATGCCATCGCCAAAGGCGGTGGCGACAGCGGCGAGACTGTGCGGGTCGAGTCGTTTGACGGCCAATTTCTGGCCTGGGCGGCCTACAGCCCCAGCAGCAAAATCCGCGCACGGGTTTGGAGTTTTGCTGAAACCGAACGGATAGGCGCTAGTTTTTTTATAGCTGCTTGCGCTCGTTCTGTAAAGGCTAGAGCCTTATTTGATATCCAAAGTGACAGCATGCGCCTGGTGCACGGTGAATCCGACGGCTTGCCCGGTTTGATTGTCGACCGCTATGGCGACACGCTAGTGGCGCAGTTTTTGTCGGCGGGTGTAGAGCGCTGGAAGCAGCCGATTGCCGATGCGCTGTTGCAGGCCACGGGCCTGACCAAGCTGTATGAACGCTCGGATGCCAGCAGCCGCGCGCTGGAAGGGCTGGAGAGCGTGACAGGTTGGCTGCGCGGCGGCAATGACTCTGCAAAGCCTCACAACACCAGCCCGGTAGAGATCACCATCGCCGAGCACGACTACCAGCTGCAAGTCAACATTGCCGAGGGGCACAAAACCGGTTTTTACCTCGACCAGCGCGACAGCCGCAGAAAGTTTGCCCAGTATGCCCAGCGCCTGCAGTTCAAGCGCGTACTCAACTGCTACTGCTACACGGGGGGCTTTACTGTAGCCGCCCTGTCGGGCCTGCGCGCTGCGGGTGTGCTGGATGCCAACGCCCAAGGCGCGGCTAGCCACCACATCACCAGCATCGACTCCAGCGGCCCCGCCATCGAGCGCGCCAAGGCCAACGTCGCACTCAACGGTTTTGACGCAGCGCACGTCACGTTCATGGATGCCGATGTCAACGCCAGCCTGCGCCAATTCGATGCCGCAGGCCAAACCTTTGATGCCATTGTGCTCGATCCACCCAAGTTCGCCCCCACCGCCGCCCATGCCGACCGCGCGGCTCGCGCCTACAAAGACATCAACCGCCTGGCCTTCAAAATTTTAGAGCCCGGGGGCGTGCTCTTCACCTATAGTTGCTCAGGCGGCATCACCGCCGACTTGTTCCACAAAATTGTGGCGGGCGCGGGCATAGACGCAGGCGTAGACGGCTACATCAGCGAACGCCTGGGCGGCGCGCCGGACCACCCGATGACGATCAACTTTCCGGAGGGGGAGTATCTGAAAGGTTTGATCGTGGTGAAGAAAGCGGTTTAAACTGCGCATCATTCGTTATTGCCCATAAGGACAAACATGTCATCCATCCCTGTCAGCACTCCGACTGCAACGCCTGCTACTTTTCAGCTTACACCGCCCGAGGTGTTGACACCGGTAGGTAATGACTTGGCAAAAACAGCCGTACCCTTACCGCCAGAGACTCAAACGGCAGTGGTTGAGCAGGTAGATCGCTATGTTCAAGCATTGCTTGCAGAAAATGTGCACTCGGAGGCATTCAAAGCCAAGCTCGATAGCGCGTTTTCCTTGGGAAAAGAAGAAATTTCTGTGGCCTCTAGCCTGATGCAGGGCCGGTTTATGCAGCGCAATTTTGTCGGCGTAGAAAACTCCAGTGCTTACAAAGCTATCGCTGATATGCGCGGCCATTTGGACGATTTAAATCCTGGCAAGGCGGGAGATTTGTTTCAACCGCAGAAACTATTGGGCCTGATTCCCTATGGCAATAAACTGCAAGCCTACTTTCGCAAGTACGAAAACGCAGGCAGCCAGCTACAAAAGAGCATGCAGCAAATTTATGCCGCGCGCGACGACATTCAGCGCGACGTGGTCGAAGTGGAAGCCGTCCGGACTAAGCTATGGGAGGCGATGCAAAAGCTCGGCGGAGCCATTCACTTCGCTGAAACTCTGGACTCCAAATTGGCCACCAAGGTGGATAGCCTGCAAGCTACAGACCCAGAGCGCGCCAAGGCATTGCAGCAAGAGGTTTTGTTTTATGCACGCCAAAACCTGACCGACATGCTGACACAGCAGGCTGTGTGTACCAACGGTTATTTGGCCCTTGATGTTCTGAAGAAAACTGGCCGCGAGATGATGAACGGCTGTAGCCGCGTAGCCACCACAGGTATGAGTGCGCTAGCAGTTGCGCAGACAGTGGCGCGGGCAACGGGCAACCAGATCCAAGTGATGGAGATGCTCACAGGAGTCAACGCCAGCATCGAAAACCTCATTGCCGAAACGGGCAATCAACTTAACAACCACGTAGAAAAAACAGCGCAGTTTTCCACTAACCCGATGATTGGCATCGACAAAATTAAAGAGATGTTTGACCAAACCTACAAGGCAATGGATGCGATGGACAGCTTCAGGGCCAAGGCGATTGACGTGATGGGGCAGAACAATACCATCATGAAAGAGCAGTTGGCATTGACCAATCAATACGTTGACCGCGTGCGCTTAGAGAAGGTACGCGAGACTGCAAGTGCCGCTATTCCAGGGCCTGTCGCCTTGTGATCTTAAGATAAATCTCAAATCGGTTTTGCCGGGCTAAACTTCTCGTGCAAAAACTGCGAATGGTTTAAAAACGCCTCGGCATCCTGGCTGGCCAAGTCGTCGGTGAGTTGACGTGCTTTACCACTCAAGTCTTCCAGTGTGAGTTTGAAGGTTTCTTCGGCCGTTTTGCCATTGCTCAGGCGTTTGGTGGTGGCAAATTCTTTGGGAATCGACAGGTAGGTCTTCAGCGCATCGGGCAGGTAGCTCAGGGCGATGTGCCGGGCGTGAAAACTTTCCTCCAATGAAAGTTGGCCTTTGCTGCGCTCCCACTGGTCTAGCAAGGTGGTCAGTTGCTGGCACAACTCCAATACCTTGGCCTGTAGTGAAGCGGGCAAACGGTTGTCGGGGTTGTAGTTCACTAGCTGGCGCACCGACGACAAAGCATTCAGCATGGTGGTACGCGCATCGCCTTGGTCTTCAAAGTCCAGCGCGTCCCACACATTGCCTTTGAGTTTGGGAAAACCCAGCCACAGGCCGCCTATGCCAAAGCCCGCACCATAGCCCAGCGCTGCCAACGCCCCCGCACCCAAGGCACCTCCCCACAGGGCCAGGCCACTGCCCGAGAGCACCAGAGCCACGGTGCCCAAGCCCAGGCCGCACCAGTTGGCGGGCGATTGCAGGATGCGGGTGACGGTTTGCAGCATCACTGGTAGGCACGAATGTCTTTGAACACGCTGTACAGCGAGGCCTTGCGCGCGTCAAAGGTACGGCCCCCGGTGGTGGTGACCAGGTCTTGCAGGTCGCGCTCATTGGCCTCACCAAACAGCACCATAAACACGGGTATGGCTTTCACATCTTCGGGCAAGTTTGCGTAGGCGGCTTTGAACTCAGCCAACCCACGGCCCTTGTTGTTTTCACCATCGGTGAACGCCACCACGGAGTATTGGTAGCTCGGATTTTTCTGACGCTCGGTATTCATGTTTTGCAGCGCAAGCAATACCGCATCGTAAAGCGCGGTGCCGCCGTTCATCGTCAAACCCTCCGCATAGTCGCGCACTTTGACTAGCACAGCCTGTTTCGCCGCAGTATCGGTTTGCACCTGTACACCCTTGGCGCTGGGTTTGCCTGCGGGTACTTCAAAGTAGGTGGCTGTCTGCGGTGTTTCAGAAAACGGCAGCATCCAGATTTTTTCACGACTGGTCAGGCGCGCTATGCGGCCGGTAAGTGAGGCATCATCGCCCGCCATGTATTGCAGCGCCTGTACCAGTTGCTGGCGGCGGCCACCACCGTTCATGCTGCCACTGACATCGAGCACAAAGGTGGAAGCAATAGGCAGACGAAACTCGTTGAGGTAAGCGTCTATCAAGCCATCGGCCAGCGCGCGGTCGGGCGAGAAGGGCAGCTCCACCAGCATATGGTTTTGCGGAAACAAACCAGCCTGGGCTTTGGCGACTTCAGCGTTCACGGGGCGGCGCAGGGTGGTACTGGCCAGCCAGGCTTGCGCCGCATCGCCTTTGAGGTAGGCCACTACTTTTTGATAGTCTTCGCGTCGGCCATCGTTTAGCAACATCAGGGGGTAATCAGCGGTAGCCACGCCCTCCAACGGATAAATCAGGCTGAGCTTTTCCTTGAGCTTGCCCGACTGGTTGAGCGTTAGCAGCCAGCTTTCGTAGTTGATGAAGGCATTGACGCGCGGGCCTTGCTGTTCGATGAATTTTTCACTCAAGTAGGTGCTGTTGTCCCCCGCCAATTTGTAGCCTTTGATAAAGCCACTGATGGCACCTCGGTCTACATCCTGCGCAGTAAGTGCTTCGGCTTTTTGTGAGGCCGCTGCGGCTACCCCCATCAGCGCCATAAAGCCTTGGTTAGATGTGGCGGGGTTAGACAGTGCGTATTTCAGTTGACCATTCTGGGCGGCTTGGGCAATGGTCTTCCAGGTGATCTTCATAGCCACCTCGGGCTTGTCCCAGCCGAGTGTTTTGGCATGGCTTTCATTGACACCCACCACAATCGGGGAGAGCATAATTTTTTCTTGCAGTTTCACGCGTGCCTGGCCTTGTGGGTCGGACAGGAGGTACTTGGCATTGGCAAACCAGGCTGCGTCGGCATCGGCCTTGCCGTTCTGTACGGCCTCGGTGCTCTCCATCGTGCCGCCATAGCGAAAACGTAGTTTCACACCGGTGGCCTTTTCCACCATCTGCTCCAGGGGTTGGGCATCCTTCAAGTCGCTGGTCGCCAATACCTTGAATTCGGGGGCAACCATTGCTGGCGGTGCCGCCGTGGTTTTGGGCGCTGTGGTCTTGTCTCCGCAGGCTGCCAGTAAGGTCACGAGCAAGGTGATGCCCGTACGAAATAATGTTTTTCTCATGACATTCCCTGTAACTAGCTGTAGGGGCTTATTGCCCCATCTCACGCGTGATCACCTCAATCATCTCGGCCATGGTGTCATAGCTGGGTGGGTCAATCACCTGGGTGATGCGCTCTTCAATGGCCAGCCCCGTGGCTTTGACTGTTTGGCTGAAATATGCACTATCGCTGATTCTGAAGCCGTAATCCACGGCAATGCGCTGCAAATCGGCGTTATTGGCCAGTAATTCACCCAGGGCTTTGGATCGATCATTGCTGGCCACAAAAATCACTTTGTTGAAAATGGTGGGTTGTGGATACAGCAGCACCATGTCAGTGCCAATGCCTTTTTTCTGCAAGGCATAGCTGACCATCTGATTTTCATAAATAAATGCCATCGGGGTCTTGCCAATGCCGATGGTGGCGTAGTCGTCAAAGTTGCCGTTGACGTAGTTTTCCTGATAGCCTTGACGTTTGAAGAGTTCAGCCACCCGCAATGCGGTTTTTTGCGCGGTTGCTTTGTCTGTCACGATGTCGCCACCGTTGATGGCATAGCTGGTCAATGCCAGGTACATGGCCGCCGAATTGCTTTTACGCACATCCGTCGTAGACACCAGTACGCTTTTACTTACGTCATAGGCTTGTGCGGCTTTGAGGTCTTTCCAGCGTTTCTTCTCCAGCATTGTTTGGGCTAGTTTGGGGAAGTCCACATTCCACACCTTGGGACTGATTTCCTTGGCAATACCGTTGCTGGCCAGTATCTGCGCAATGGATGTCCAAGAGGCGATCACCATGGGTGTGTAAAAAGGCGAATAGAGGGTGGTATTGATTTTGGAGTTCTTGGCAGCATCGCCAATCTGGTTGGCAGCCACCACACCTGACGGGAAGAAAAAATCGGGCATCTGCCCCGGCACCACTCTGGCAGCCATGTCGCGCGAGCCAATGCGACTGGCATTGACACGCAGTTTGTTGTCGGCCAACAGCTTGATCACACGCGGATCTTTGAAATAGGGTTCGACATCCAGGGAGATCAAACCACTCAGCTCCACTGTTTGGGCTGCGCTGAGCAAGCCACCACTACTGCCGGAATCTACCGCCGTTTTATAAAAAGAATAATAGGCTGCTCCGCCAAAGGCCGCTAGTAAGACCAGTGTGACGATGGCTTTAGGAGTAGTCTTCATGAGGCCTTTGGCATAGTGGTCTGATTATTAAGCAAAACACACGGCGATACTAAAGCTCTATGCAGTATTCGAGGCTGTCGGTTCGTCCGGTTGACCAAACACCTCTTGTGTTGAATTAAACGCATGCTGGTGGTATTCCACATCATCGGGTTGCACCAGGAAGTTTTCTTCATCGGCCGTGAAGGCAATGGTGGGCCGGTAGGCCTGCCCGTCCAAGTCAATTTCGCCTTGGTCCAACAGCACTGACAGGTCAAACGTAAAGTCACCGCAAATCTCCTGCGCCACATCCAGCGCAATGCCGTGCTTGGTCAAAGCAGCTTTGAGCAGGTCAATCTGCACATACTGAAATTGCGCTGCCAGCAGCTCGTAGCGGCTGTCCATGGTGGTGGTCATGTGGTTTCTCATTTGCAAATGAATTGAATTGCGCGCTAAACACGCACCGGATGGTGAATGTAGCATCAGGCAGAGGGTTTCTCCAACCGCTTGATTTCCCCGCTAAACTCCCCATCTTTGCGTAACGCAAACCACCGCACGTCAATCCATGTAAGTGCGCGCAAACTCTCTGAAATTCACCTGTCAAGGCTCGCTATGTCGCTCATCCCCGCTACCATTCTCACCGGCTTTTTAGGCTCGGGCAAAACCACCTTGCTCAAACGCGTGCTGTCGGAGGCGCATGGGCAAAAGATTGCCGTGATTGAAAACGAGTTTGGCGAGGAGAATATTGACAACGAGATTTTGGTGGCCGACACCAACGAGCAGATCATCCAGATGAGCAATGGCTGCGTGTGCTGCACCATCCGCGAAGACCTGCGCACCACGCTGATCGACCTGGCCGAGAAAAAGCGCAAAGGCGAGCTGAACTTTGACCGCGTGGTGATTGAGACCACCGGCATTGCCGACCCCGGCCCGGTGGCGCAGACCTTTTTTATGGATGAACAGATTGCCGAGCAGTACCTGCTGGACTCGGTGCTGACCCTGGTGGATGCCAAGCATGCCGCCCAGCAGCTCAATGACCGGCAGGAGGCGCGCCGCCAGGTGGGCTTTGCGGATCAAATCTTTATCAGCAAGACCGATTTGGTGGGCAAAGACGAGGTGGACGCCCTGATTCACCGCCTCAAGCACATGAACCCGCGTGCACCGATGCAGAAGGTGCATTTTGGCGAGGTGCCGATCAAGGATGTGTTTGACTTGCGCGGTTTTAACTTGAACGCCAAGCTGGATATTGACCCGGATTTTTTGAAAGAAGACGGTCATGACCATGGGCACGACCACGCGCATGGCGAACACTGTGACCATCCCTCCCATGCCCACGATGCCCACGCGCATGACGACCACGACCACCAACACGGTGAACATTGCGATCACCCTTCACACGCCCACGACAAGGCGGGTGCAGGCCACGGCCACCACCATCACCATGACGACGATGTGAAAAGCTTCGTTTTCCGCTCTGACAAGGCCTTTGACGCTGCCAAACTGGAAGACTTTTTGGGTGCCATTGTCAACATCTACGGCCCACGCATGCTGCGCTACAAGGGCGTGCTCCATATGCAGGGCACCGAGCGCAAGGTGATTTTCCAGGGCGTGCACCAACTCATGGGCTCCGATCTGGGCCCGGTGTGGCCGGAAGGGGAAAAACGCACGAACAAAATGGTATTTATTGGCATTGACTTGCCAAAAGATATCCTGATACAGGGTTTAGAGCAGTGTTTGGTGTAAAACTCTGCTTTCAGTATGGCGAGCGCAAAAAGAGGCTTGCGTAGAAAAGTTGATCATGCCAAGGCAGGTTTAATTTTTTGGTTTTGCAGGACTTTTGCGGCTTAAGTCGCTACAATCCGCCGCCGACTACCAATCGGTGAGGCCGCCCCCACAGGGCACAAAGCTAGACAAACCGCAGAACCACCGTAGCGCACCAAAGTGTGCAGCGGGGTCTGGGAGGAGATAAGTTAAGTGAAAGCGCCAATGAAGAAGTCAATTCCGGTCAAAAAACCGTCGGCAAAAAAGCCGCCGGTGAAAGCAAAAGCCAAGCCGCTGCCCGTCAAAAAGCTTGCAGCCAAAGCTGCGCCTAAAAAAGTCGCACCTAAAGCCGCTGTAAAACCTGTGGCTAAAAAGTCTCCCGTACCGCTGAAGTCGAAAGCTAAACCGCTGACCAAAGCGGCTCCATCAAAACCGACGAAACCCGTCAAAGCCGTGAGCAAGGCTAGTGCTAAACCCGTGACAAAACAAGCTATCAAGTCCGTTAAATCCGTTCCAGTCAAGGCAAAACCCGTTGCCAAAGCTTCCGCCAAAACGCCTGTCAAAGCTCCCAGTAAAGCTAAAGCCCCTGTTAAAGCAGCGCCAGTTCCTGCAAAACCCTCAGCAAAAGTGGTGGCCAGCAAGGCCAAACCCGTAGCTGTCAAAGCGCCACCGTCCAAAGTAGCCGCCAAACCGGTTGCGCTGCCCTTGGGTAAAGCCCAGCCAACGGCCCAGGTCAAGCCGGGCGTGGTGTTGACGCAGCCGCCAGCTAAGGCGGCACGGACCTCCAAATCAGGCTTTATCAGCCCCTCGAATATTGCTCCCAAGGCCATGGAAGTGTCTACTGCGGCCAAGACCAATTTCACGATGTCCGCGCCCATGCTTGCGCCTCCTCCGCAGTTGGTGGTCAAAAAAGATGCCAAGCTGGTGAATAACTGGAAGAAGAAAACCGCCACCGAGCTGACCGATGCCGAAGCCATCGCCATGCCCGATGCGGAGTACATGAGCGCCTTGCAGTTGGCCTTTTTCCGGCTCAAACTGGTGCAGTTGAAGAAAGATATTCTGAGTAATGCAGGTGAGACGACCGAGCATTTGCGGGAAGATACCTCCGTAGTGCCTGATCCTGCAGACCGTGCCACGATCGAGGAAGAGCATGCCCTAGAGCTGCGCACCCGTGACCGCGAGCGCAAACTGCTCAAAAAGATTGAACAGTCGATTGTCCGCATTGATGCGGAAGACTATGGCTACTGTGATGAAACGGGCGAGCCCATCGGCATAGCCCGTTTGATTGCCCGGCCAACGGCAACCCTGTCCATTGAGGCTCAGCAGCGGCGCGAGCTGAAGCAGAAAATGTTTGGCGATTAGTTGTTCGCGTTAAACTAGGCATTTACCCAGCTTACCCCGTTGTATGGCCAAAGACGAAACCACCCCTGGAGGAATATTTTCCAAAGTGGCTAGGTTCGTGCGCAATCCTGCCACGAACTGGTCTGACCTGGACGACAAAAGCTCTGACAAGGATGCCGCTTACAGCAAGCAGGCCCTCAAGGAGATGATTGAGCGTAAGCGGCGTAACGACTTTGTGCGCAAACGCGAGTTTGACATGCTGCGCAAAATGCGTCACCGTGAGGCCATGGGTGGAGCGCCGGTGCCCGGCGAAGCCGGACGCCCCTCGTTTTTCCAGAGCTCCATGCCCTCCAAGCCGGATGAGCGTGCGGTGACCTTGAAAAAGATTGACGAAATCGAAGCCCAAATGTCGATGCAGTGGTGGAAAACCAAGCATGGCGCAGGGGTGGCCACTTCCAGCTTTTCCAGCTCTGACGTAAGTCCAAGTGAGCGGCCTTCGGATGCTAAAACGGTGGCTGGCAAAACTGCAGCCGTCCATCCGATGGCCTATGCACCTACTGCAGCAGATGATTTGACCAATGCGCTGGCGATGGCCAGGGCTAGTGCAGCACGAGCCGCAGCTACGCCTGCGGTGGCGGCTGCTCCAGTAGCGCCAGTAGCGCCAGTGGTCGCCGTTCCACCGCCGCCACCCGCAGCGGTCGCTGCACCAGCAGCCAAGGCGGGTGTCGTCAATACTGATTTTTCAGCTTCCAAAATGTTTGCTGTGGACGTGGATGATGTCCAGCATGACCCCGAGTTGGAGGAGGCAGCGATCCGTTTTGCCAATGGAGATGATGAAGGTGCAGAAGCGGGTTTGCTGGAAGTTTTGAGCCCCACGGGTAGTCGCTATCAGCACGAAGAGACCTGGTTTACGGCTTTTGATCTTTACCGGGCTACTGGCAAGCATGACCGTTTTGAAAGCCTGGCCATCGACTATGCGAGCAAATTCAACCGCTCTGCACCTACATGGTTTTCTATGCCCGATATGGTGGGCAAGTTGGCCCAAACCAATCCCGGGTTGGTGGGCGAGTCCGGGCATAAGGCCGATTGGCGTTCGCCCGCCAGCTTTGGCATTCAAACTTTGGCAGCGCTAAACGCTGCACTGGCCAAAGCGCAAATGCCCTGGACGCTCGATTGGTCGATTCTTAAAAGCATTGATGCCAATGCTTTATTGCCCTTGACCAAACTGTTCGCCAGTTGGTCTGCACAACCCGTGCAACTGCGTTTTAAGGGGGCAGACACGCTGGAAGCGCTGCTGCGCGAGGCAACGCCTTCCGGAGCGCGGGATGTGAGCCAAGATTATTGGAATTTGCGTTTGGAGCATTTGCGCATTTGCCACCGCCCTGACGAATTTGAGCTGGCGGCTTTGGATTTCTGCGTCACCTACGAGCTCTCTCCACCCTCTTGGGAAAGTGCCCGCTGCGAATACAAAGCTATCAATAGTGACGGTGTTTCTGGCGTTGGACAAACCATTATTGGTGAGGCTGTGCACGACTCCATCTTGTCTGTGCTCAGTGGCTATGGTGACAGCAAACCTGATGGGGCTACAACTTCAGCAGCCCACAAGCAGCTCTCATCGGTGGAGCTGTCTGGGCAGATTCAGGGCGACCCTGTGGCCATGCTGGAAAAGCTCGAAGCGCGTCTGATCGGTGCCGATGTGATGGTGATCTCGTGCGCCAAACTCATCCGCGTCGATTTTTCGGCTGCAGGCACCCTGCTCAACTGGGTGTCGGCGCGCCAAAGCGAAGGTCGTATGGTGAACTTTACCGATGTGCACCGTTTGGTAGCTGGTTTTTTCCACGTCATTGGCATCAGTGAGCATGCCAAGGTCATTACCCGCGCCGATTAATCCTCTACGGCCGTGCATTTATCAGCCTGTGTGGCTGGTTTACTTCTCAGGTACTTCTCTATGGAACAATTTCACGGCACCACCATTATCAGTGTGCGCCGCAAAACGCCTGCGGGCTGGCAGGTAGCCATTGGAGGCGATGGCCAGGTCACGCTGGGTAATATCGTTGTCAAGGGTACAGCGCGCAAGGTGCGTAAGCTCCACCATGGCAAAGTGCTGGCCGGATTTGCCGGCGCGACTGCTGATGCCTTTACCCTGTTTGAACGTTTTGAAGCCAAGCTGGAAAAGCACCAGGGCCACTTGGTGCGCTCGGCCATTGAGTTGACTAAAGACTGGCGCACCGACCGCGTGCTGCGCCGCCTGGAGGCCATGCTGGCCGTGGCCGATGCCGAGGCTTCTCTCATCATTACCGGCAATGGCGATGTGCTCGAACCCGAGCACGGCATTGTCGCCATTGGTTCTGGCGGGGGTTTTGCCCAAGCGGCAGCCAAGGCGCTGATGGACCACACTGAGCTGTCTGCCCGCGACGTGGTGAAGAAATCGCTGGAAATTGCAGGCGAGTTGTGTATTTACACCAACATGAACCACACGATTGAAGAGCTTTAATCGTTCGCTCAACTGAGTGCTATTAATTACGTAGCTTCTCACGCATATTTTACCGGATTTCAAGCGCATATGTCCTCCATGACCCCCCAAGAAATTGTCTCTGAGCTAGACCACCACATTGTTGGCCAGCGCGCCGCCAAGCGCGCGGTGGCCATCGCCCTGCGCAACCGCTGGCGGCGCTCGCAGGTGGATGCGGCGCTGCGGCCCGAGATCACACCTAAAAACATTTTGATGATTGGCCCCACGGGCGTGGGTAAAACCGAGATTGCCCGGCGCCTGGCCAAGCTGGCCGACGCGCCGTTTATCAAGGTCGAGGCCACCAAATTTACCGAAGTGGGCTATGTGGGCAAAGACGTGGACAGCATCATCCGCGATCTGGCCGATGTGGCTATCAAGCAAACCCGCGAGGCCGAGATGCGCAAAATGCGCTCGCGTGCAGAGGATGCGGCTGAAGAGCGGGTGCTGGATATTTTGATTCCCATGCCACGCAGCGAAGTGGGTTTTGGCAGTGGCAGTGTGGTGGAGACACCGGATAGCGTAGCGCGGCAAAATTTTCGCAAAAAACTGCGCGAAGGCAGCTTGAACGACAAGGAGATTGAGCTGGAAGTCGAACAAGCCCGCCCGCAGCTTGAAGTGATGGGCCCCGCAGGCATGGAAGAGATGGCCGAGCAATTGCGCGGAGTGTTCAGCCAGATGGGGAGCAGCAAAAAGAAGCTGCGCAAGCTCAAAATTGTCGAAGCGCTTAAAGTGCTGATCGACGAAGAGGCCGCCAAACTGGTCAATGAAGACGACATCAAGACGCAGGCCCTGCATAGCCTGGAGCAAAACGGCATTGTGTTTATCGACGAGATCGACAAGGTCACCTCACGCCACGAAAGCAGCGGTGCCGAAGTTTCGCGCCAGGGTGTGCAGCGCGACCTGCTGCCGCTGGTAGAGGGCACGACGGTGTCCACCAAGTACGGCCCGGTCAAGACCGATCACATTTTGTTCATCGCCAGCGGCGCATTTCACCTGAGCAAGCCCAGCGACCTGATTCCTGAATTGCAGGGACGTTTTCCTATTCGGGTGGAATTGCAGTCGCTTTCGGTGCAAGATTTTGAAGCCATCTTGACCAGTACCCATGCGTCACTGACCAAGCAGTATCAAGCGCTGTTAGCTACTGAAAAAGTAGCGCTTGATTTTAAAACTGCGGGTATCACACGTCTGGCACGTATTGCCTATGACGTGAACGAGAAGACCGAGAATATTGGCGCACGCCGCCTGTCTACCGTGATGGAGCGCCTGCTTGATGAGGTGAGTTTTGATGCGGTCAAGTTGGCTGGGCAGACTATCACCATTGATGCGGCCTATGTGGATGGCCGCTTGGGTGAATTGAGCCAAGATGAAGATCTGTCGCGTTATATTTTGTGATGAAATAGGGCTGAAATTCACTAAATCAATGCGTTAACAGCTATTAAAAATATAGCTATAAACTTTTGCACTGTTATTTACGGACGAGCCTTGTCATCATTGATCGAGCGTTTGCACCCAAGCGAAAAAACCTGTACGATCTATTCACGTTAGCGTGTTTGTAGATTGGGCTCCAAAGATATGTTTGAGGCACACCATAGCGCCTAGCTAGCAAAAACCCTTGCAGTTCACTTTCAAATCGCCCTCTAAGTGCTTGCTATATAAAGATAATTTCTCCCAGAACTGTGTGCAATGCCAGTTCTAAGTCCTTGATTCCATTGAACTTTTTTACAGTTTACGGCTTGTAAGTGCGCGGATTCCTGCTACAGTGGTAAATAGTGCAAAAAAGTGGATGTTTCTATCCGCTTTTGGCATTTTTGTTCACAAACCATGTTTCAAGGTCCATCCGCTGTCTCACTTGATGCCAAAGGCAGGCTCGCAGTGCCCACACGGCACCGCGAGGTGCTGGGTGCGACTGCGGCTGGCTTGCTGACCATCACCCGCCACCCAGAGGGCTGTTTGATGCTGTTTCCGCGCCCCGAGTGGGAGAAATTTCGCGAACGCATTGCCCAGGTGCCCATGTCAGCGCAGTGGTTCAAGCGCGTGTTTTTGGGCAATGCGATGGATGTCGAGATGGACAGCACAGGCCGCATTTTGATTCCGCCGGAATTACGCGCTGCCACCCATCTCACTAAAGACACTTTGATGCTCGGTATGGGCAACTACTTTGAACTGTGGGACAAGGCAACTTACGAGGCCAAAGAGGGCCATGCCATGGACAAAGAAGTGCCGGAGCAATTCAAGGACTTCTCCTTCTGACAGGCACCCGGTGAACACAGCATGGCAACACACCACCGTCCTGTTGAACGAAGCGGTCGATGCACTGCTGACAACAACAGACGGACACTACATCGACGCCACCTTCGGTCGTGGTGGGCATGCGCGGCTGATTCTTTCGCGCCTGTCCGCACAGGGCCGTCTCACGGCTTTCGACAAAGACCCGGAAGCGCTGGCCGAAGCGCAAACCATTGCCGACCCGCGCTTTGCCATTCGCCACCAGGGCTTCTCGGCCATCAGCGAGTTGGCGCCTGCCAGCGCGCAGGGTGTGCTGATGGACTTGGGCATCAGCAGCCCGCAGATCGACAACCCGGCGCGCGGTTTTTCGTTTCGTGGCGATGGCCCGCTGGACATGCGCATGGACACGACGCGCGGCCAGAGTGTGGCGCAGTGGCTGGAGACAGCCGAGGAAGCCCATATCAAAGAGGTGATTCGTGATTACGGCGAAGAGCGCTTTGCCGGGGCCATTGCCAAGGCGATTGTGCAGCGCAGACAAGAGCGCGGCCCGATTCTCACCACCCTTGAGCTGGCCACCCTCGTGGCTGGTGCGGTCAAAACCCGCGAGGCGGGCCAGAACCCTGCAACGCGCACCTTTCAGGCTTTTCGGATTTTCATCAATGCCGAGCTGCAAGAGCTGCAGCGCGCGCTGGAGGCCAGCCTGGATGTACTCGCACCCGGAGGGCATTTGGTCGTGATCAGCTTTCACAGCCTGGAAGACCGTATCGTCAAACAGTTTATCGCCCAGCATGCGCGCGAGGTGGTCGACCGCGCCGCGCCCGACTGGATGCTGCGCAAAGCCCCCGCCATGAAGCTCAAAGCCCTGGGCCGCACCAAAACCAGCGATGCCGAGGCCAAAGCCAACCCGCGCTCGCGCAGCGCGGTGATGCGGGTGGCGCAGCGGTTGAGCGACGACGGGCCGCCCCTAGGCGCGAAGGCCCCCTCGGGGGGCAGCGCAGCACACGCAGTGGCAAGCGTGGGGGCTAAGCCCGTATGACCAGGTTGAACATCGTGCTGCTTATTGCCGTCATCGCCAGTGCCCTGTACCTCGTACGCACCCAGTACGAGTCGCGTCGCTTGTTCGTCGAATTAGAAAAAGCCCAAACCCTGGCGCGCAAGCTCGAACTGGAACATGAACGCCTGGAAGTGGAAAAGCGCGGCCAGGCCACGCCATTGCGGGTGGAAAAATTGGCCAAAGACCAACTGCAGATGCGCACTGCTTCGCCCGCAGTGACGCAGTATGTGCGCTCACCCATGGGCGCGGCTTCGGCCAACGCGGACGCTAGCACTGGCGGCAATGGTGGCACTAAGCCTGCGGCACCGGTGTCCAGCGCCGTGGCCGGCAGCGCAGGAGGCCGCCCATGAAGAGTGTGGCCTACCATTCCAGCCCGCTGCTGGCAAGTAAAACGCCGGTCTGGCGCAGTAAATTCATCGTGGCAGTTATCGCCCTGAGCTTTACCGGTCTGGCCGGGCGCGCTGCCTATGTGCAGGTGTTGAATAATGATTTTTACCAGCGCCAGGGTGAGGTGCGTTTTACCCGCACGCTGGAGCTGCCCGCCAATCGCGGGCGCATTGTGGATCGCAACGGTTTGATCCTTGCCTCCAGTGTGCCTGTGCCCAGCATTTGGGCCATCCCCGAAGACATTGAGGCCAGCAAAGCCCAACTAGCGCAATTGGCCAAGCTGCTGGAGTTGCCACTATCCGAGTTGAAAAAGAAGATCGAGGACGAAGACAAAACTTTTGTCTGGCTCAAGCGCCAGGTAGACGAGTCGGTGGCACAGAAAATTACTGAACTGGGCATCAAGGGCGTGTACCAGCGCAAAGAATACAAACGGCAGTACCCCGAGGGCGAGGCGGTGGCCCATGTGGTGGGCTTTACCAATGTGGAAGACAGGGGCATTGAAGGGGTAGAGCAGGCCTTTAACCAGCAGCTCTCGGGCAAGCTGGGCAGCCGCCGCGTCATCAAAGACCGCCTGGGCCGCGTGGTGGAAGATTTGGGCGAGACGGTAGACCCGGTGGCAGGCAAAGACCTGCAACTCTCGATCGACAGCAAGATTCAGTTTTTTGCCTACCAAAAACTGCGCGACGCGGTGTTGGAACACAAAGCCAAAGCGGGCAGCGTGGTGGTGCTGGATGCCAACACGGGCGAGGTGCTGGCCTTGGCCAACTACCCCAGCTACCACCCCAACAAGCGCCAGAACCTGAGCCTGCAACAGCTACGCAACAGCGCCTTGGTTGACACCTTTGAGCCCGGCTCCACCATGAAGCCATTTATTGCCGCGCTGGCCTTGGAAAAAGGCTTGGTCAAGCCCGAGTCGCAAATCCAGACCGCACCGGGCTCCATGGTCATCGGTGGCTCCACGATCCGCGATGCGCACCCGCATGGCATGCTCAGCGTCAACGAGATCATTCAAAAATCCAGCAACGTCGGCACGGTCAAGATGGCCATGCAAACCCAGCCGCGCGAGATGTGGGAGATGTACACCCAGGCGGGTTTTGGGCAAAAGCCGCAACTGCCTTTTCCCGGCATTGTCAGCGGCAAGCTGCGCGCGGCCAAAACCTGGCGGCCGATTGAGCAGGCCACCATGAGCTATGGCTACGGCCTGTCGGCCAGCCTGTTCCAGCTGGCGCGTTCGTACAGCGTATTTGCCCGCGATGGCGAACTGGTGCCCGTCACGCTGACCAAAACCAGCGATGCAGTGGCCGGTGTGCGCATCATGAGTGCGCATAACGCCCAGGCCGTGCGCCATATGCTGCATCTGGCCACAGGCAAGGGTGGCACCGCGCCCAAGGCGCAGACCATGGGCTACTCGGTGGGTGGCAAGACCGGCACGGCGCATAAGCAGGAAGGCAAGGGCTATGCCGACAAAAAATATCGGGGCTTTTTTGTGGGTATTGCACCCGTGGAGCAACCGCGTATCGTGGTGGCAGTAATGATTGACGAGCCCAGCAATGGCAAGTATTTTGGTGGCGACGTAGCCGCCCCGGTGTTTAGCGAAACCGTGGCGCAAACCCTGCGCATGCTGGGTGTGCAGCCCGATATGGCGGTCAAGCCGCAGATTGTGGCCCATGCGGTAGAGGAATCGTTCTGATGGAACAGCTTCGCAGCCCCCAGCATGCAAGCCAGTGGCTGCGTGCGCGCGTGCGCGGCACACTGCACTGCGACAGCCGCAAGCTGCGTGCAGGTGATGGCTTTATCGCCTGGCCCGGTGCGGCCACCGATGGCAGACGTTTTGTGCAGAGTGCGCTGGACGCAGGCGCTGCGGCCTGCATGGTGGAGGCCGAGGGCGTACAAGCCTATGGCTTTACCGATGCCCGCATTGCCAGCTACCCGGCACTCAAAGCCGCCACCGGGCTGGTGGCAGCAGAATTTTTTGAGCAACCCAGCCAGGCGCTGGATGTGGTGGCTGTCACGGGCACGAATGGCAAGACCACCTGCGCCTGGTGGTTGGCGCAGGCGCTGAACACGCTGCGCTGGCGTGCCAGCCAGGCTGTTGGGCACGAAAGTGCATCGCCAGTAGACTCCAAATTGCTACAAAAAAATGAGCTGCTTACGCCCTATTTCTGTGGGCTGGTGGGCACTTTAGGCATTGGAATACCGGGCCGGATGGTGTTCAATGGGCTGACCACCCCGGATCCCGTGCTCCTGCAGGCCGAATTTGCCATGATGAAGAGCGCAGGCGCAACGGCCTGCGCCATTGAGGCCTCCAGCATTGGCCTGGCCGAGCACCGCCTGGCTGGCACGCAGATTCGCACCGCAGTATTTACCAATTTGACGCAAGACCACCTGGACTACCACGGCAGCATGACTGCCTACTGGCTGGCCAAGCGGGCCCTGTTTGACTGGCCCGGCTTGCAGGCGGCGGTGGTCAATCTGGACGACCCCAAGGGCGCAGAGCTTGCGCAGCATTGCGCAGCACGCGGCGTTCAGGTGTGGACGGTATCGCAACTGCGCAGCGATGCACGGCTGTACGCTCGCGCCGTGCAATACACCGACCAGGGCATGGTGTTTACCGTGCATGAAGGCAGCCAGCAAGCCAGGGTGGATTGCACCCTGGTGGGCGAATACAACGTATCAAACGTGCTCAGTGTCATTGCCGCGCTGCGCAGTCTGGGCATCGACCTGGCTGTCGCCTGCCAGGCAGTTTCACAGTGCAGTGCAGTGCCTGGGCGCATGCAAAGCCTCTCGCAGGCGAACGCGCCCCTGGTCGTAGTGGACTATGCCCACACCCCCGATGCGCTGGAGAAGGTGCTAGCCGCCTTGCGCCCCATCACCCAGTCGCGCGGCGGGCAACTGCATTGCGTTTTTGGCTGCGGTGGCGACCGCGATGGAGCCAAACGCCCCTTGATGGCCGCTGCCGCCGAGCGTGGCGCGACCCATATCGTGGTCACCAGTGACAACCCGCGCAGCGAAGTACCGGGTGCCATCATTGCGCAGATCGTTGCCGGGCTCAGTGCGCCAGCGCGGGCCCAGGTGGAACCCGACCGCGCGCAGGCGATTTACCACACCATCGCGCAGGCCAGCGTACAGGACGTGGTCCTCATCGCGGGCAAGGGCCATGAAGATTACCAGGACATTGCAGGCACCAAACATCCGTTTTCCGATGTGGTGCATGCCCAGGCTGCATTGGCGCGGCGCACCGGGAGACCCCAAGCATGATGAATTTACGGCAAGCCCAGGCCCTGCTGCAGGCAGGCGGTATACCAACCCGCTTGGTGGGCGATGGCGAGATCAGCTTTGAGCGCGTGCATACCGATACCCGCAGCCTGCAAATGGGCGACCTGTTTGTAGCTCTCAAGGGTGAGCGTTTTGATGCGAATGATTTTTTAGCTGCTGCCAAGGCCGCAGGTGCGCAGGCGGTGATCGCCCACCACGGTATTGACGCAGCGCTCCTGCCTGGCCTGGAAGTAGCTGACAGCAAGCTGGCCTTAGGCGCACTGGCAGCAGCCTGGCGCAAGCCATTGGCGCTGCCGGTGATAGCCGTCACAGGCAGCAATGGCAAGACCACAGTGACGCAGATGATTGCTAGTATTTTAAGAGCTGCTTACGCGCATACTGCTTGGGCTACCAAGGGAAATCTTAATAACGATATCGGTGTGCCGCTGACCCTGCTGGGTTTGACCGCAGCGCACCGCATGGCCGTGATCGAGCTGGGGATGAACCATCCCGGTGAAATCGCCTACCTGGCAGGTATCACCCAGGCTAGTGTTGCGGTGGTGAACAACGCCCAGCGCGAGCACCTGGAATTTATGCAAACTGTCGAAGCGGTGGCGCGTGAGAACGGCACTGTGATCCAAGCCTTGCCTGCCGATGGCGTGGCTGTGTTCCCTGCGGATTATGCCTACGCAGCGTTATGGCGCGGCATGGCGGGCACGCGCCGCTGCATCAGTTTTGCCTTGTCTGGCAGCGCCGATGTGACGGGTAGTTGCGACTGGGAGGGCGGTGCCTGGCGCGTGCGTGCGGCCACACCTCTGGGGGCCTTGAGCTTCAGGCTGGCGATTGCCGGACAACACAATGTGAAAAACGCCTTGGCCGCCATCGCGGCCTGTGTAGCGGCGGGCGTGCCGCTGGATGCCATTGCCAAGGGGCTAGAGAGTTTTGAGGCCGTCAAAGGCCGCTCCCGCGCGCTCAGCGTTCGGGTCAGCAGCCGACCAATCACCGTGGTGGACGACACCTACAACGCCAACCCCGATTCCATGCGCGCCGCCATCCAGGTGCTGGCTGATTTGCCAGGCCCGCGCCTGCTGGTGCTGGGCGATATGGGCGAGGTGGGCGAGCAGGGCCCCGAATTCCATGCCGAAGCCGGACGTCTGGCCCATGCCCAGGGCATCACCCATGTGCTGGCCCTGGGCGAGATGGCGGTGCACGCCGTCCAGGTTTGTCCGGGTGCAGAGCATTTTGCCGATGTGGATGCCTTGCTGCTGCGGGCCAGGGCCTTGTTGCCCGGCGTGGCCAGCATGCTGGTCAAGGGATCCCGTTTTATGCGCATGGAACGTGTGGTGGAGGCCCTGGCCCAAGCCACGCCCACCCCGGTTGGGGGCACCCATGCTGTTTGATATTTTTGGAGCGTTTTCATGCTGCT
>JAYVJV010000079.1:0-2637 GCA_043769005.1 Polaromonas sp.
TGGCCGTATGGGCATGCTGATGGGCTTCGCTTTTATTGCGAGCTTGCTGGCTTACGTGGTGTTTGTGTACCTGCAAGAAATGCGCGCACCCGATGAGGCAGCGGTGGTAGCCGAGCACCGCGCGGAGGATGCACGCAAGGGCCCCGGCAGCATGGCGCTGTCATTGGCGATGGCGGTGGGCGGTATTGCAATCACGATTTTTGGCGCGGGCTTCTTGGTCGACGGCTCGATTGCCTTGGCCAAGAATTTGGGCATCTCGGACACGATCATTGGGCTGACGATTGTGGCGGTGGGCACCTCGATGCCCGAGCTGGTCACTTCTGTGATGGCCGCATTGCGCAAACATGCCGATGTGGCTTACGGCAACATCGTGGGCTCGAATATCTTCAATGTGCTCTTCATTCTGGGCGCGACATCGATCATCCAGCCAATTGACATGCCGCGCCAGATCGCGACGTTTGACATCTGGGTGATGCTCGCAGCGACCGGCCTGCTGGTTTACTTTGCGCGCACCGGCGCCAAACTGCAGCGCTGGGAGGGCTGGGTCTTTATGGCTTGCTACGCGGCCTACACCGGCTATCTCATCTCCATTGCATAGAAAGCACACTTATATGGCTACAGCCTCATCTGATCAAAAGTTTTTAGGGTTCTTGCCGCAAGAGGCGGTACCGGGGGCGCTGCTGGTTTTCATTGCGGCGCTAGCGATGGTGGTAGTGAATTCACCTTGGGGGCCGGCGTATCAAACGGTACTGTCAACCTCATTCAGCATCGGCCCCACGGGTGGCGGCATTGAGATGAAGGTGGCTTACTGGATCAAGAACGCGCTAATGGCACTTTTCTTCTTCTTTGTGGGCTTGGAGCTCAAGCGCGAGATGCTGGAGGGCCAGTTGTCAAACCCGAAAGCGGCGCTGCTGCCGGTGTTAGCAGCGGCCGGCGGCATGGCTATGCCAGCACTTGTTTATCTTGCATTTGCTGGCGGCGCCGGTTTTGGCAAAGGCTGGGCAATTCCTGCCGCGACCGACATCGCTTTTGCATTGGGCGTGCTCTCCTTGCTGGGCAATCGCGTGCCCGCAGCGCTCAAGGCTTTCTTGCTGGCGGTGGCGGTGGTGGACGATCTCGGCGCGATTTTGATCGTGGCTTTTTTCTACACCGAACAGGTTTTTACCGACTATCTGCTGATGGCGGCAGGCGTGAGCGCGGTGCTGCTGGTTATGAATCGCCTGAAGATCGCGTCACTCGGCACGTATATCTTGGCGGGTATGGTGCTGTGGGTGGTGATGTACAAATCGGGCATCAGCCCGACGATTGGCGGCGTGATCGTTGCAGCTTGCGTGCCGCTCAAGGCAAAAGACGGCCACAGCCCACTGCACGAAGCCGAGCATACATTTCGGCCTTGGGTGCTGTTTGGCATCATGCCAGTGTTTGCTTTTGCCAATGCAGGCATCAGCTTAGATGGAGCGAGCCAATACCTCATGCACCCCATTACCTTGGGCGCCGCCTTTGGCTTGGCGCTAGGCAAGCCCTTGGGCATCGCGGCAGCGACCTATCTGGGCGCGATGCTGATGAAGGCCCAAAAGCCCGGCAATTTCACGCAGATCATAGGCGTGGGTTGCATCGCAGGCGTGGGCTTCACGATGAGCCTGTTCGTGGGCGCGCTAGCCTTCACCGATCCGGAGTTGGCGACGCCAGTGCGTCTGGGTGTGTATGCGGGCTCGATTTTTTCTGCGTTTGTCGGCCTGGCCATCTTGGCCTATGCGCTGCCGAAAGTCGGCCACGCACCGGCTACGCCAGCCGAAGATCAAACCCGGCCATTTATCTTGCCAGAGTCGAGTTATAAGGCTTACGAGAAATCCAAACCCTAACGCTAAACACCAAGTGTGGGATGGTCGAAACACGACAGCCAACCTAGAATGCGGGCGCGGTCACCCACCGGCTTCACATCGCCATTGGCCATGGCATCAGTCATGCAGGTCTTTCCCCCAAGAATACGCGCCCAAGTGGGCAGGTCAAGTTCAATCGCCATCTGCGCGTGGCTGCCGTCCGTGATGGCCGCAATGCCGTGGCGCAGGTGCAAGCCAGTTTGTTCGCCCCCCGGCGTGAAACGCCATGCCAGCTCTTCGTCACGGTTACCCGATTTGGCGGGATCTAATATCACGCGCAAGGTATGCACAAAGGTTTCGGGCGGGTTGGCAATGACATCGCTCTGCGCAAAGCGGTGGCGGCGGAAGCGGCTCATATCGAGCTTGCCCTCTAGGTCCAGTGCGCGGGTAATACACCAGTTGCGGATGTTGGCGGCCGTGGTACGTTGCCCAATGGTGCGCAGCACCTGGGCCAGCAGGGCACGGTCGGCGGGCTGGCCTGCATCGGCCCGGCACAGCTCGCTCTCATCAATGCGGATAAGCCACGTAGCCAGTTCCAGCGCCCAACGCAGATCGTTGGCTGCCAGAGCGTCATGGGCTTGCTCCCTCACGGCTGCTGCTCCGCCAAACCCGGCTACCAAACGCTGGGCACGCCCTGCAGGCGGCAGCGGAAACAGCGCAGCCTCGTCGCCATCAAACCAGCCACGCAAGCCATTGTGAATCTGCCTGACATGGTGTTCAACCACCCCGTAGTACTGTGAAGTGAGATAGCTGCCAG
>JAYVJV010000080.1:0-3339 GCA_043769005.1 Polaromonas sp.
CCGCGCAGACATGTCTAGTCCGCTAACCGGGGCCGACAGTTGCTCGCGCATATCCCCACACTTAGCCTGGGGCACACTGTCAGTCAAACAGGCTGTGCACGCCACCTGGGCGCGGCGCAGCCAGCTCTTGGCTATGCCCCAAGCAGAGCGGCCAGCTGGTTTTTTAGCGTCGCTAAAGAGTTTTGAAAGCCGTTTGCACTGGCACTGCCATTTTGTTCAAAAACTCGAAAGCGAAAGCGCTATTGAGTTTCGTAACGTGCACCGGGGTTTTGATAACTTGCGCAACGAAGGTGTGCTGCTCCCGGAGGAAGAAACTAAACTTATTGCCTGGGCGCAAGGCAAAACAGGCTACCCTTTTGTAGATGCCTGCATGCGCAGTCTGCTGGCCACCGGATGGATCAATTTTCGCATGCGCGCCATGCTGGTCAGCTTTGCCAGCTACCACCTGTGGCTGCACTGGCGGGCCACGGGTTGCCACTTGGCCCGCTTGTTTACCGACTACGAGCCGGGCATCCACTGGAGCCAGTTTCAAATGCAAAGCGGCGTGACTGGCATCAACACTGTGCGGGTGTACAACCCAGTCAAGCAAAGCTACGACCAAGACCCTGAGGGCATCTTTATTCGCACCTGGGTGCCAGAGCTGGCCGTAGTGCCGACAGAGTTTGTGCACGAGCCATGGAAAGCGGCAAGTCTGCCTGCAGGCTACCCCGCTCCCATAGTCGACTTGCAGGCCGCAGCCCGCGCCGCCAAAGAGCGCATTTACGGAAAAAAAGCCGAACCTGCGGTCAAAGCCCAGGCCCAAGCCGTTTATCAAAAACACGGCTCGCGCAGCCCCAATCGCGAGGGTGTGCGCAAGACCACCACAAAGAGAAAAAAGGTCGCGGATAAAGTTCAGCAGCCAGCCCAAGCCCAGCTGAGTTTGGATCTATAGGGGCCCGTCATGTCGCAGCATGGTTGTCGGCGCTGCAGCTTTTGGTGCGATCACAGCTCACCGTCACAGAGCCTGGCATTGCGGACCATAAAACAAGCCGCACCCGCCCCGCGCTACCCGCACAATCGGTGTAGCGCACTCCCAGCAGGGCTTGCCCTGGCGGTCAAAGGCATGGAACCTCGCGTCCTCATAGTCAGCGCCTGCTTTGCAAGCGGCCCAGCACTGCGCCCACGGCCGCACCACGCCAGCGCGATGCACGCTGCGCTGGGTAAGTGTTTTGCTCAGCTTGCCGATGCGCAGCAACTGGGCAGGTGACAGCATGCCAATTTTGCAAAACGGGTGAACACGCGCAGCCAGCAAAATATCTGCGCGCAGCAGAGCACCGTTTGGTGGTACTGGGTAGTGATGACCAGCCGAATCTGTTTAGCCAATAGCGGTTCACCCGCTTTATGCACCACCCACTCCCCGTACAGCTGGTTATGCGAAGACAGCACAAAGCCGTTGGCAAACTCGGTCAGCATCGCTTTGCTGTAGGCGTGCACTGCGCGGGCAGCTAAAAATATTTCAGGCCCTTCTGGCATGGCCGTACACTTAAACCTTGGCCGCGCTTAAAACGCAGGCCGCGCCCAGCACGCACGACAGTGCAGCTACTGCGGTAAGCTGTAGCCGCATGGGCAACCACGCAGCCCAGCCCACGTTGGGATAGCTGCGCCGGTCCACCAGATAGCAGACGGTCAAAACCAGCCCCAAGAGTAGCAAGCCCGCGTAGGCTGGCATCAGCAGTGCCAACCAGCCCAGCAATGAAGGCACCACACCCCACGCATAATGGAGCCTTGCATCATGCGGGGGCAATTGCCCTGCAATGCCCCAATGCACCCCGCCTAGAAAGGACGCAATGGCTGCGCCATAGGCCACCAAGGCCATCGCCACAAAGGCCCGCATATCGGCATGCACCGTCCACAACGCAGTGGCCAGCAGCGCAAACGGCACCAGACCCGCGTAGCCCAAGCGGCGCGCTAAAAGGCTGGGTTCAGAGTTTTCAAGATGCATTTCAAAAAATCATTTTTAAAATTCGTATGCTTAAACCGCGCGCGCTGTCAGCCCGCGGCTGGGGCAAGTTAGCAGTTTAGAAAAATCAGGCTGCGCACGCTGCACCCGCTCATAAAATTTACTAAACGACGTGCACAGCACACCAGGCGATGCAAACAGCCCTGGCGCTGCTCGCATAGTCGCCAGGCGCGGCAACACGTCTGCGTAGCCTTCAAACAGCGTGCTTTGCGCTGCCACGCGCTGCAAACCCGGCCAGGCAGTTCCCTGGGCCAATTGCGCAATATCTCCAATAAACACCGCATCGCACACGGCTTGCATGCGCGCCATGACAAACTGCCAGCGCCGCAAACTCCAGGGCCAGCGCGCATGCGCTGGCGTATGCACTACACCTATGCGCAGCGCTGGCTGCTGAGCGTTGCGCTCACTCAAAGCCCAAGGGTGCACCAGCTCGATGGTGCCATCAGACACAACCCTATGCGCTATATTTTTCATAGCTGTCTGCGCAGTATGGACATCGCCCATAGCCGCAAAGTCATCTAGCTTTAGCAGGTTATCAGCGGTGTACACGGCCGGTTGCGCCAGTCCAGCGTGCACTCCAGGTTCGGGCCCCACATCGCCTTGCAGCCTGGCTACCACGTCCAGTTGTTCGTAGCTCAAATCGATGGCAGATTTAGACGATGCCCAGGCTTTCCATGCAGATTCGGGTGCAAACTTGGCAACATTGCTGGCGTTAAACAAATACGGTTTGCTGCTAAAAGTGGCCGCTACCCATTGCCAGCTTAAGTGGTTACTGGCCAAGTCGCCGTCCAGCAAATGCGCATACAGCCAGTCAGCCCCGGCGCGCCAATGCACTTTGCGCAGGTGCACGCAGTAGCTGGCCAGCCACATGCGGGCGTGGTTGTGCAAGTAGCCCGTGGCGTACAGCTGGCGCACGGCAGCGTCGATAGCGTTCACGCCGGTGCGCCCCTGAGCAATGTCCGCTGGCAGCGCGCTGGCATACGGGCCACGCCACACATGGGCGGGCCGCATATCCGCCAAAATAGCGTCTGGCTGTGGCGCGCTAGCCCACACATGGTGAAAAAACGCGCGCCAGCCCAGCTCAAACACCAGCTTATCGCTATACCCCAGCCGATGCTTGGCCGCCAGCGCATGCGCCACCTCGGGAAGGCTGATGATGCCGTGGGTGAGGTAGGGCGACAGCCCCGTAACGCCACCGTCCAATGCATTGCGTGTGCGGGCGTATTGCGACGGGCTGGTGTGCGCTGCGCGGGCGTGAGCGCTGGCGTGGCTGGGCTCAAAGCTGCGCAGATTTTCTGGCACGCCCAGTGCGTCCAGCATGGTCGCGTCATCCGGTGATG
>JAYVJV010000081.1:0-11488 GCA_043769005.1 Polaromonas sp.
GTGCAGTTTGGCACCATCAGCAAATTTGGCCTGATGGAAATGAGCCGCCAGCGCCTGCGTCCTACCCTGTCCGAAGGTGCCTCCATCCCCTGCCCGCGCTGCGGTGGCTCGGGCCATGTGCGCGACACCGAATCGTCGGCACTGCAAATTTTGCGCATCATCCAGGAAGAATCCCAAAAGGACAACAGCGCCGCCGTGCTGTGCCAGGTGCCGGTCGATGTGGCCAGCTTCCTGCTGAACGAAAAGCGCACCGAGATTGCCAAGATCGAGCTCAAGCAGCGCATCCATGTGCTGATCATCCCCAACAAGACGCTGGAAACGCCCAACTACAAGCTCGAGCGCTTGAAGCACGACGATGCGCGCCTGGACAATCTGGATGCCAGCTACAAAATGGCCGACGAGGTGGAAGACCCCACCACCGTCACGCGCCGCTCGCAAGAGCCTACCAACAAGCAAGTGCCGGTGATCAAGGGCGTGTTGCCTGATGCGCCTGCGCCGCAAGCGCCCGTGAAAGCAGCCCCTGTAGCCGAGACGGCTCCTGCTGCAATAGCCGCACCAGTCGCTACTAAATCCGTAGCTGCTTACGCTGATTCTGCAGAGGCTACAGCACAAAAACCTGTCGAAAAAGGTTTCTTTGGCTGGCTTAAAGGCCTGTTCGGCAGCAGTGATGCGCCGTCAGCCCCTGCCGCTACCATAGAGGCCAAAAAAACCGAAAACGGTGAACGCGAAGGCCGTAGCGCTGGTCGTGATGTGCGCCGAGATGGCGCGCGCAGCGATGCCCCGCGTGAAGGCGGCGAAGGCGGTCGAGATGGCGAGCGAGGCCGTGGCCGTGATGGCGAGCGCGGCAGAGGCCGAAGTGGCCGTGGCGGCCGTGATGGCGACCGCACACCCCGTGGTGACCGTCCTCCCCGCATAGACGGTGACCGTGCCCCCCGCATGGACGGCGAGCGCCCCCCACGCGTAGAGGGAGACCGCCCCCCACGCACCGATGGTGAACGCGCCCCGCGCGAAGGCCAGGAAGCCCGTGAACCACGCGAGGCGCGCACAGACCGTCCCGAGGGCGAAGGCCGCCGTGAACGTGGCGAACGAGGTGGTCGTGGCCGCTCTGAACGCGCCCCACGCAACGATTTGAATGCCGAGCACCATGTCGACGCAGCGCCCAATGCCAGCAGCGAGCTCAACGCAACGCAAGCCCCAGGCGAGCCACGTCCCGAGCGCAGCCCGCGCGAAGAAGGTCGTGAAGGCGGTCGCCGCGAACGCGGTGGCCGGGGCCGGGGCGAGCGCGGCGAAGGCCGTGCAGACCAGAGCGAGCGTCCACCACGCGCAGAGCAGCATCACGATGCAGCCACAGACGGCGCATCCGGCAACGGTGCCGGCTACGCTGGCATCGCCGCTGGTGGGGTAGCCGCCGCAGCCACGCTGGCCATGGCAGCAGGCCCAAGCCAGGCTGACCTGGGCAACGAAGCCCAGCAATCAGAACGCCGCGAGCGCCAGGGCAACCCCGACGAGCGCCGCGACGGCGAGCGCCGCCCACGCGAGCGCAATGGCCGTGAAGATCGTCATGGACGCGAAGCGCAGGGCCCTGGCAGCCGCGATGGTGCACCGCGCAGCAGCAATGCCATGGGCGATGCTGCTTATGCTCAGAATGCAGCCCAAGCCCCCGCGGAGCGTGTGCAACCTGCTATGGAAAACAGAGCACCTGTAGCCTCGTCTGCGGCAGCAGCGGTATCCCCAGTGGCTGTCCATATGCCCTCTGCCAGCGCGGCTCCCATCAGCATGCCCAAAGTAGGCAACTACGCCCTGCCCATCACCGACATGGCGCAAGTGGCCAGCGGCTCCGGTTTGCAATGGGTCAACTCCAACCCAGAAAAAATCGCTGCGGTACAAGCCCAAATTGCCGCCGAGCCTAAGCCCGTGCATGTCCCGCGTGAGCGTCCACCTGCGGTGGTGATTGATAACAGCCCCTTGGTGCTAGTAGAGACCAAGCGCGATCTGCGCGATATGAAGCTGCCCTTTGAGTCAGCCGGGCAACAGCAATAAGCAAGTTTGCTCCACCATCAGCCGCCAGAGCAAACGCCTGGCGGCTTTTTTTCGCCCTATAGTCCCGCATCTGGGTGCGCCTACACATCGCCAAGATAGTTTTTACGGGAAAACCCTAATCGTGCGATAATCCAATGCTTCGCTGAAAAAAAAGCGAATATTTGTGCATCTGCCACACACCATAGGCTCCGAGATTTTCATCAGAGCTACCGCGTAGTTAACCGTATCGGGACAAGCTGTTTCGCATACAAGCTCACGCAAACTTGTTGGTTGGTTGATGTTTTTGTATCAACCGTCTTGCCCAACAAGACACGCCTTTAGAAGGATTCAGGTTCGCGCCCGCGATCAAGGGCGCGCGCCTGCACGCGCAACATGAATGAAGATTTCTCTATGACCGATAGCACTGTGGATACTGGTGTTTCACAGGGTTTTGATGCCTTAGCCCAACACAATAGCGCGCAAGCAGCTACAGATACTATAGCGCATGACGCTATTGACCATCCCGCCCACACCGCGCAGGAAGAGTTTGCACAAGCCAACACCGAGGCAGACGCGCAACCCGAGGCACCCGCTGGCCCCAACGACTTTGAGCTGATGGGCCTGGCCCCTGCGTTGGTGCAAGCCACCAAAGAGCTGGGCTTTACCAAAGCCACGCCTGTACAGCTCAAGGCCATTCCCCTGGCCATGACCTCACCTGATGGCAACAAAAAATTCATCGACCTGATGGTCTCCAGCCAAACCGGCAGCGGCAAAACCGCCGCCTACCTGCTGCCCGTGCTGCACACGCTGGAAGCCGACATGCGCGAGCACGAAGCCGCTGAGAAAGCCGCGTATGAAGCCGAAGTCGAAGCCGCCAAAATGCGCGGCGAAGTGCCGCCCAAAAAAGCCAAACGCAAAGACCCCACCAGCCAGCGCAACTTCAAGCCCGCCACCCCCGGCGCGCTGATCGTCTGCCCTACCCGCGAGTTGGCCCAGCAGGTGGCCGACGACGCGATTGACCTGGTGCGTCATATGCGTGGTGTGCGCATCGCCTCGGTGATCGGCGGCATGCCGTATCAGTTGCAAGTAGCCAAGCTGCAAAACGCCACGCTCATCGTGGCCACCCCTGGCCGTTTACTCGACCTGCAACGCAGCGGACAAATCAAGTGCGACAGCGTAAAGTTTCTTGTGGTGGATGAGGCTGACCGCATGCTAGACCTAGGCTTTAGCGACGACCTGGCCGAGATCAACCAACTGACCATTCAGCGCAAGCAAACCATGATGTTCAGCGCCACCTTTGCGCCGCGCATCCAGCAGCTAGCCGCCCGCGTGATGCGCGAGCCCCAGCGCCTGACGATTGACAGCCCGCAAGACGGCCACAAAAACATCAAGCAGATTTTGTTCTGGGCCGACAACATGCAGCATAAGCGCAAGCTGCTAGACCACTGGCTGCGCGACACGTCGATTGAGCAAGCCATCGTGTTTGCCAGCACGCAGATTGAATGCGACTCGCTGGCCAACGACCTGGCCGACGCAGGCTTTGTGGCCGCTGCGCTGCACGGCGCGCTCAGCCAAGGCATGCGCAACCGCCGTCTGGGCATGCTGCGCGAAGGGCGCATCCAGATCCTCGTAGCCACAGACGTGGCGGCACGCGGTATTGACGTGCGCTCCATCAGCCATGTGTTCAATTACGGTCTGCCCATGAAGGCCGAAGACTACACCCACCGCATTGGCCGCACCGGCCGTGCAGGGCGCGACGGCACAGCCGTGACGATTGCCGAGTTCCGGGATCGCCGCAAGATCAGCGACATTGAGTTTTTTACCAAGCAGCCGATCAAGTCAGAGGTGATTCCTGGTTTGGAGCCCACGGTGCGTGAGCGTCCAGCCCGCGCGGGCTTTGGCCCCCGCCCCAGTTTTGGTGACCGTGGTAATGACAGAGGTGGCGACCGCGGTAACGACCGTGGCGAGCGCAGCTACGGCCCCCGCCCCGGTGGCTTTAACGACCGCAACAGCGGTGGCGGCGGCTTCGGTGGCCGTACCAAGAGTTTCAGCGACGGTGGCTTTGGTGGCCGCCCTCCACGCGAAGAGTCACGCGGCTTTGATAATCGCGGTGGAGATCAAGGACAGCAGCACGAGCAACGCGGGCAAGACCAGCGAGGTGACCAACGCAGTTTTGGTAACCAGCGCCCCGAGCCGCGCGGCTTTGAAAACCGCAACGCCGACCGCGGTGGTGACCGCAACTTTGTCCCCCGCGCCCCCTTCGGCGCCGACCGCGCACCCGTGCGCAGCCAAGACAACCGCGGCTTCGAACCCCGTGGCGACCAGCGCCAGGACACACGCGGGGAGCAGCGCCCCTTCCAGCGTCCCGAGCGCACAGCCACCTGGGCCCCACGCCCAGGCGACGACAAGCGCCCTGCCAAAAAGCCGTTCAGCCCCGGTAAAACCGGTGCCAGCAGCTTTGCAAAAACCAGCAAGCCGAAGGTTGTCAAGGTTATCGGACGTTAACCCGTATTGCGCAGCCCCGCTGCAATGCCGTTGATGCTGATATGGATGCCGCGCTGCACGCGCTCGTCGCGGTCTTGCTCTTTGGTGCCGTGCCGGTAACGGCGGATCAGCTCGATCTGCAAGTGGTGCAGCGGGTCAATGTAGGGAAAGCGGTGCTGGATGCTGCGCGCCAATGACGGGTTGTTGGCCAGGCGGCTCTTTTCGCCTGTGATCCAGGCCAGTGCATGGACGGTGCGATGCCATTCGGCTTCGATACTGGAGAGTATTTTTTTGCGCAGGCGGGCATCGGGCACGAGCTCTGCGTAGCGGGAGGCCAGAGCCAGGTCGGACTTGGCAATCACCATGTCCATGTTGGACAGCAGGGTCTTGAAAAAGGGCCAGTCTTGCTGCATTTTTTGTAGCTGCTTACGCTTGTCTTCATTGGGCTTGGTGTTGTTTTGTTCAATAAACTCCGCTACCGCACTGCCAAAGCCGTACCAGCCCGGTAGGGTCAGGCGGCACTGGCCCCAGCTAAAGCTCCAGGGGATGGCGCGCAGGTCTTCGATGCGCTGGCTGGGTTTGCGGCTGGCGGGGCGCGAGCCGATGTTCAGGCCCGCGATCTCGCGCAGCGGGGTGGCGGCAAAAAAGTAGTCGGTAAAGCCAGGGGTTTCGTACACCAGCTTGCGGTAGGCCTGCATGCTCAAGCGGCTCAGTTCGGTGGCCGCGTCCATAAAACTTTGTGGTGCGGTCTTGGTGGGCATCAAGAGCGTGGCCTCCAGCGTGGCGGCTACCAGCGTTTCCAGATTGCGACGGCCGATCTCGGGATTGGCGTATTTGGAGGCGATGACCTCGCCTTGCTCCGTAACGCGGATCTGTCCACGCACAGTGCCTGGGGGCTGCGCCAAGATGGCCTGGTGGCTGGGGCCACCGCCCCGGCCTACCGTGCCGCCCCGGCCATGGAACATTCGTAAAGCAATTGGAGCGGACATAGTAGCCCCCACGCTTTGTGCATTGATTTCATCAAACAAGGCCACCAACGCAATCTCGGCGCGGTACAGCTCCCAGTTGCTGGTGAAAATGCCGCCATCTTTGTTGCTGTCGCTGTAACCCAGCATCACATCCTGCTCGGGCGTGCCGGGCAGCGCGCCTTCTTGTGCAGAGCGGCGCACCAGGTTGGCGATGCCGGGTAGGGCGTAAAAATCGCGCATGATGGGCGCAGCGTTGCGCAGATCCTGGATAGTTTCAAACAAAGGCACAACGATCAATTCAGCGCTGCATTCGCCGTCCAGCGTGCCGTGCATCAGCCCGACTTCTTTTTGCAGCAGCAGCACCTCCAGCAGGTCGCTCACGCTCTCGGTGTGGCTGATGATGTAGTGCAAGATGGCGGCGCTGCCAAAGCGCTTACGCGCCAGGGCTGCGGCTTCAAAAATAGCCAGTTCGGCCTGGGTATGCACGCTGTAGGGCGCGCCCACCACACGCAAGGGCCGGGTATCGTTGAGTAATTGCAGCAACAACGTGCGTTTGGCGGCTTCGTCCAAAGCAAAATAGTGCGGGGCCAGCCGCGCGGTAGCTAGCAGCTCGGCTACCACCTCTTCGTGTTTATCCGAGCTTTGGCGCAGGTCTACTGTGGCCAGGTGAAAGCCAAACACCTGCACGGCACGCAGCAGGCCCGACAAGCGCATGCCCACCAAATGTGCCCCGTTGGTGGCCAGCAGCGAAGCCTCGATCACCCGCAGATCAGCCAAAAACTCTGCAGCGCTGGCGTAGGGGTTTTGGGGTGGCACGGCGTGGCGCGCGGCCTCGGTGCCCGTCAGGGCCAGCAAGGTGGCAGCCAGGCGAGCGTACACGCCGATCAGGGCGCGGCGGTAGGGCTCGTCCAGGCGGTGCTCGCTCACATCGGGCGACTGGTCGGCCAGCACCTGCATGGCCGGTGTCATGCCCACCAGCATCAGCGAGACCGACAGCTCGGCACCCAACAGATGCACCTCGGTCAGGTAGTGCCTTAGCGCCACCTCGGCCTGGCGCTTGAGCGCGTGGCCGAGGGTAGCGGCGTTCACATTGGGGTTGCCATCGCGGTCGCCACCGATCCAGTTGCCCATGCGAAAGAAGGCAGCATCGACCTTGCCCACGCGCTCTTCGATATCGGCATACAGCTTGGGGATTTCGCGTAAAAAGGTCGCCTCGTAATAGCTCAGTGCATTTTCTATCTCGTCCGACACGGTGAGTTTGGTATAGCGCAGCAGGCGGGTTTGCCATAGCTGGGTGACGCGGGCGCGCAGTTGGGCATCGAGCTGTTGGCGCTCGCGTGCTAACAAATCAGGAGCGTCTCGGTCTGCCAATAGCTGGGCGATGGCGCGCTCTGCATCCAATATGCTTTTGCGCTGCACCTCAGTCGGGTGGGCGGTGAGTACGGGCGAGATGTAGGCCTGCGAAAGGGTCTGGGCGATGGATATGCTGCTGTGGCCAGCCGCTTGCAGGCGCTGGAAAGCCGCGTCCAGGCTGCCCGCCTGCACATCGCCCCGACGCTCATGCACGACACGGCGGCGGATGTGGTGGCGGTCTTCCGCCAAGTTAGCCAAATGGCTGAAATAGGTGAATGCGCGAATCACACTGACGGTTTGCGCGTTGCTCAGGGTTTTGAGCAGTTTTTTCAGGCCCTCATGGGCCACCACGTCGGCATCGCGGCGAAAGGCCACGCTGAGTTTGCGGATTTTTTCTACCAACTCATACGCGGCTGCGCCGTCTTGCTCGCGGATGACCTCACCCAGGATGCTGCCCAGCAGCCGGATGTCGTCTAGCAAAGGGCGCTCTTTGTCGTTTTTACTGACGGGCTTGGATGCGGTGGGGGTTAAGGATGAATTCATGCCCGCCATGCTAGCATCAGCAGACCATTTAGATTACCGAGCCGTTACCAGTGATATGAAAATAGTGATAGCCACCCGTGAAAGCCGCCTGGCACTGTGGCAGGCCGAGCATGTGCGCTCGCGCCTGAGTGCGTTGGGCCACAGCGTAAGCCTGTTACCCATGACGACCCAGGGTGACCAAATATTAGACCGCTCTTTGAGCAAAGTGGGTGGCAAAGGCCTGTTTGTGAAGGAGCTGGAAACCGCCCTCGAGGACGGCCGCGCCGACATCGCCGTGCATTCCCTGAAAGACGTGCCGATGGAAATGCCCACCGGCTTTGCGCTGGCCTGCGTAATGCAGCGCGAAGACCCGCGCGACGCGCTGGTGTCGCCGCACTATGCCTCGCTAGAGGCTTTGCCCCAGGGCGCTGTGGTAGGCACCTCCAGCCTGCGCCGGGTGGTGCTACTGCAGGCGCTGCGGCCCGACTTGCATATCGCCCCTTTGCGTGGCAACCTGGACACGCGGCTGCGCAAGCTGGACGAAGGGCAGTATGCGGCCATTGTGCTGGCCGCTGCTGGGCTTAAACGCCTGGGACTGGCTGCGCGCATTGCGCAGACTTTTGAGCCTGCGCAGATGCTGCCCGCCGCTGGGCAAGGTGCGCTGGGGATCGAGGTGTGTACCGGGCGCGCCGACCTGGTGCAGGCGCTGGCACCGCTGGCGCACACACCCACCTGGACAGCAGTAAGCGCCGAGCGCGAGGTGAGCCGCGCCATGGGGGGCAGTTGCTCCATGCCGCTGGCGGCGTATGCTGTGTGGCAGGATGCGCAGCTGCATTTGCGCGCGGCCTACGGCGACCCTGAGGGCCAGCGTGCGTTGGCGCACGCGCAGGCCACAGCGCCCTGCACGGACCACGCGCAAGCCAGAGCCCTGGGCGCGCAGGTAGCGGTGCACCTACAGGCAGCGGTGCAGCGCGCTTGAGCGACCAGCCTTGTACCTCCGCGCGGCCATGCCCACCCCCCAGCGCGTGATCGTCACCCGCCCAGCCGGGCAGGCGCAGCCGTGGTTGCAGGCGTTGGCCAGCCAGGGCTTTGCGGTCGACAGTTTTCCGCTAATCGAGATTGCCGATGCGCTGATGCCGCCGCAGCGCCGGGCCTTGCAGGGGCGGGTGTTTGCTGCGGGTGAGTTTGACGTGTGCATGTGGGTCAGCGCCAATGCGGTGGCCTTCTTTTTTATGCAAAATCAGGCTGCAGACCAACAAAATACTGCGCAAGCAGCTCCTGAATTTATAGCGGATGGCGGCTTCCAGTCCACCAGCGCGCTGCGCCACTGGGCTACCGGGCCGGGCACGGTAGCCGCTTTGCAGCAGCAGGGCATTGCGCCAGGCCAGATTGACGCGCCCGATGCCAGCGCGGCGCAGTGGGATGCGGAGGCGCTGTGGCGCTGCGTGGCACCGCAGGTGTGTAGCGGCACACGGGTCCTGGTGCTGCGCGGGATGGACGTAGGCACCCCCCCGGCCAGCCGCGACTGGCTGGCCCAGCAGCTGCGGGCTGCGGGCGCTGTGGTGGAGTTTGCCGCCGTGTACCAGCGGCGTGCGCCGCAGTTCAGCGCTGCGCAGGTGCAGTGGGCCGAGCAGGCCGCGCAGGATGGCAGCGTCTGGGTGTTTAGCAGCGCGCAAGCCATTGCGCATTTGCCGCAGATCACGGCGGCGCAGGGCGCAAGTGCGTGGAGCCAGGCGCGCTGCGTGGCCACCCACCCGCGCATTGCGCAGGCCGCCCAGGCTGCGGGTTTTGCTGTTGTTTGCACGTCACGCCCCACCGTGCAGGATGTTGCCCAGTCTATAAAATCACTCGCATGAACGAGCCCACCGCAACCCAGGCCAACGCAGCCGCCGATACGCAGGCCACGCCTGCACCAGCGCTGGCAGCCGACGCGCCAGGGCTTGCGACTGCGCCTCTTCCAGCGCCTGCCTGGCCTCGGAGCACTATTCTTTTAATAGCTGCTTGCGCACTATCTATATTGATTAGCGGCCTTTTATGGTCTAAATTGAGCCATATCCAGGAAACTCTGGCCAGACAAAGTGCGGACACCTCGGCGCAGTCGGTGGAGGCCAAAACACTGGCCAAAGCCGCCCAGGATGCTGTGCGCGAGACGACGACCCGCCAAAGCGTGATGGAGGCCAAGCTGGGCGAAGTGGCCCTGCAACGCACGCAGTTGGAAGAGCTGATGCAAAGCCTGTCGCGCTCGCGCGATGAAAACCTGGTGGTTGATTTTGAATCGGCATTGCGGCTGGCCCAGCAACAGGCGCAGCTTACCGGCAGTGCCGAGCCGCTGCTGGCAGCGCTTCGCTCGGCTGACCAGCGTTTGCAGCGGGCCGCGCAGCCGCGTCTCAACCCGCTGCAGCGCGCGATTGCGAAAGACATGGACCGCATCAAGGCGGCCAGCCTGACGGACGTGCCGGTGTTGCTGATCAAGCTCGACGAGCTGGTGCGGCTGGCTGATGAGCTGCCGCTGGCCAATGCCATGCCGGTCAGCGGCGCGGCGCGGGTGGCGCCAGCTCCGTTGCCCACTGCATCCGCCCCATCGGCAGGGCGCGTACCCGCTTCTGCGCCGCTGGCCGCCAGTTCGGCTGTGGCCACACCGGTTGAAAAACTGCTCGCCTACCTGACGCCAGCCGCCTGGTTCCAGAGCATCCTGAACAGCGTGAAGAGCGAAGCGGGCAAACTGCTGCGCGTCAGCCGCATCGAGCAACCCGAAGCGGCCTTGCTGGCGCCCGAGCAGGCGTTTTTCCTGCGCGAGAACCTCAAACTGCGGCTGCTGAATGCGCGCCTGTCGTTGTTGTCGCGGCAAACGGAGACCGCGCGCAGCGACCTGGTGGCTGCAAACGCCTGGCTGCTCAAGTATTTCGATGCCGGCTCGCGCAAAACCCAGCTGGCCGCGCAGTCGTTACAGCAAATCCAGAGCCAGCTCAAGACCAGCGAGTTGCCGCGCCTGGACGACACGATGACCGCACTGGCCACCGCTGCGGCGGGGCGATAGGGCCAGCCTCAGCATGCGCGCCGCTCTCTGGCTTCTGGCCCTGTTTGGTATTGCTGTTTCAGCCGCGCTGGTGGCTGGCAACAACCAGGCGGTAGTCACGCTGTTCTGGCCGCCGCACCGGGTTGACCTGTCGTTTAACCTTGTCGTTTTGTTGCTCGCGGGGCTGTTCTTGCTGCTGTATCTGGCTTCACGCGCGTTGACCGCCGTATTTTCATTGCCGCTGGAAGCCCGGCGCTGGCGCGCACAGCAAAAAGAACGCGCCATGTATTCATCGCTGCTCGATTCGCTGGCGCATCAACTCGCTGGGCGCTACATCCGTGCCACCCGGTCGGCGCAAAACGCATTGGCGCAGGAAAAAAGCCTGACCCAGGTGACCGACGAATCGGGGTACGAAGTGGGGCACAGCGCTGCCCGCTCGAATCAGCTGCGATCGCTGGCCCATTTGCTGGTGGCCGAAAGTGCCCAGTCGCTGCAAAACAGGGCGCTGCGTGAGGAACATTTGCAACTGGCCCTGCAAAGCTCATCGCACCGCAATGCCTTCGAGGTGCGTGAGGGTGTGCAGTTTCGTGCGGCCCGCTGGGCCATGGACGACCGCGACCCGGGCGCGGCGCTCGACTGGCTGGGCCAGTTGCCGCAGGGTGCGTCACGCCGCACGCTGGCGCTGCGCATGAAGCTGCGCGCCGCGCGCCAGTTGCGCCATACGCCGCAGGCGCTGGAGACCGCCCGCCTGCTTGCCAAACACCGGGCTTTTTCGCCTGAAGCCGGGCAAAGCATCGTGCGCGGCCTGGCGCTTGAGTTGCTCAATGATGCACATGACCCAGCCCAGTTGCAGCGTGCCTGGGAATCGCTCGATGCCACCGAGAAAGCCATGCCCGAACTCGTGGTGCACGCCGCATCGCGCCTGACGGCGTTGAACGGCGATGCCGATCTGGCCCGCTCGTGGCTGCTGCAGGCCTGGGACCGCATGATGCAACCGCGCTCGGACATCGGCGACAACCTGCGCGTCAAGATGATCCTGGTGCTCGAATCCGGCCTGCAGTCGCTGGATGCCACCTGGCTGGCGCGCATCGAGTCGGCTCAGCACAACCGGCCGCGCGATGCGAAT
>JAYVJV010000082.1:0-2948 GCA_043769005.1 Polaromonas sp.
GGCGTGACCGTCAAAGCATGTGGGATCAGCGGCGCTGTAGCACAGCCCGCTTGCAATGTGCAATGGCCGTCAGCAGCCGACATATCCGCACAGTCTTCAGCCATGGCGTTGGCAGCGCTTTTAGATGCTTGCACGCTGCTGGTTTGCACAGACAGTCCAGCCGCCATCCAGGGGCATGTTTGCGCCGCAGCCATCCCGCTGCGCATCGGCAAAGCGAGGATGAGAAGAATGGCGATCCAGCGCAACATGTCAGTTTGAGAGTGCAAAGAGAAAAAAGTTCAACGTGTAGATCCTGCGTTGATTTAATACGATGGCTTGCACATCTCCAGCAAGGCCAATTGCTCGCGCATACGGCCTAGCCAAAATCCCACAGCAGCGGCTGCGCCCATCAAAATCAATCCATACAAGCAGGGTAGCCAATCGGTCATTTTGTTTCCACCTTTTCAACGCCCGTCACTACATATGCCCCTTGCATTTGTTCGGCGGTAAACATGATTTTGTCACCTGCGGCCATTTTGTCAAACAGGCTAGCGTCCCGCACCTGGAACACCATGGTCATGCCGGGCATGTCCAGGTTTTTGATGGGGCCGTGTTTGAGGGTGACTTTTTTGGCTTCTTTGTCGATCTTGCGCACCTCGGCCTCAGCCATGTCTTTGGTGTTGGCTTGCGCCGCAGACGTAGCAGTGGGTGCCGGTGCGGGAGCGGTTTGGGCCAGTGCGCTGGAGAAGGCTAGAGCAGATAGTAGAGCTAAAGTGATATTTTTCATGGGGAGGTCCTTTTTGAAATAGATAGGTAAGTAACGGGATAGGGAGGGTTTGCGATGACGTGGCTATTTGGAGCCACCTTGTTTCTCGGCACGGGTCATCACCATCGCGCCTTGCAGTTGCTCTGCGGTGAACATGATTTTGTCGCCCACGGCCAGATTGCTTAATAGCGCCGTGTCGCGCACCTGGAAGACCATGGTCATACTCGGCATGTCCAGGTTTTTAATCGGGCCGTGTTTGAGGGTGATTTTCTTGGCATCCAGGTCGATTTTGCGCACCTCGGCCTCGGCCATGTCGGCGGCGGCCATGGTTTTGGCGGGGGTTTCTTTTGCGGGCGTGGCTGCTTGGGCGGGCGCGGCTGCGGGTGCGGCTACAACCGGACGGCTAGGCGCGGCAGCCACTACAGCGGCAGCAGCGGGGGCGGGTGCAGCGGCTTTGGTTGGAGCTGATGGTGCTACTGCGGCGACTGCGCTTTTGCCCGACGCGGCGACCTTGATGCTGCCGCGCATGCCCGCTTGGTAATGGCCTGCAATCAGGCAGGCAAACTCAAACTCGCCGGGTTGGTTAAACGTCCAGATGATTTGTGCCGTTTTGCCGGGCGGCACATGGGCCATGTAAGGCTCGGAGTGCTCCATGTTGGGGAACTTGACCATCAATGCCGCATGTTCCGCATTTTTTTTTGGGGTACCAATCACAAACTCGTGCAGCATTGCCCCTGCATTTTTGATGACGAATTTGATAGTCTCGCCCTGTTTGACGGTGATTTTGTCGGGGCTAAAGCGCATGGTGTCCAGCATGCGAATTTGGACAGTACGGCGAGCCTTCTTGGCATCGCCTGCAATGCCCCAGTCTTTTTGCTCCTTCTTGATGGGAGCGGTTGAGGCATGGGCTGATTGTTCATGGGCGAAACTGGTTGTAGCCCATATAAATAGAGCGCAAGCAGCTATGAATTTAAGAGTGTGGAAGTATGTCATGGCGGGTGTTGGTTTAGTTGCTGTAGTCATGGGGGCGGGCGGGTGTGTAGCCGCGCAGGGTGTTGTACTGGGCAATCTGCTCGGGTTGCAGCAGCGCGGTTTGCGCCAGATGGGTTTGCAGATGGGCTGTGCGCACGGCGGCCTGGAGCTGGCCGATGCGTTGGGTGTGCTGCGTGAGTTGCTCGGGCGTGATCTGGCGCGTGGCAAAGGCCGCGTCCAGCAATGCTTCGGCCTGCACCAGCTGTGCGCCCAGTTGCCGCACCTGCGCCTTATGCTGGGCCATCAGTTGCTCGCTGGCCTCGCGCTGCGCGGGGCTGAGCTGCAAGCGGCGCGCCAGCTCCAGCACATGCATGGGGCCAGGGTAGCCGTTGAGCTCGGCCGCTTTGGCCAGGCCCATACCTTTGCCGTCCAGCAGGTCTTGCGTCTCGCCGCGCGATAGGGCTTTGATGCTGCGCGTTTGCTGCCCGGCGTAGGGCGCATTTGACTGTGCAAATATGCCATTTGCCCATATAAATAGCGCGTAAGCAGCTACGAATTTAATAGTGTTTTGGAATCGCATAGGAGATCTTTTCAAGGTTTAGTGGCCACCATGGCCGGTAGGTTTGCGCACTGTGGGCAGGTTGGTGGGGTTGGGCTGGGGTCGTGGGGAGGCTGCGGGCGCGGTAGCGGGCATGGCAGACCCGCCCTGCGCAGCAGCGTTATGCGCTGGGCCGTGACCTGGGCCATGACCGGGGTTGTGCAGCCCCACTACCAGGCCGTTGTTGGAGGCAATTTCAGACTGAAAGCGCGCCGCCTCGGGCGGGCTGCCTGTCCATTCGAAAGCCTGCGTGCCTGCGGGCTGCTTGTACCAGCCTGGGTCTTTATAGTCGCCAGGTTTTTGGTCTTTGCGCACTTTAAGGGTGCTGAACATGCCGCCCATCTCCACTGGGCCATAGGGGCCGGTGCCGGTCATCATGGGAGCGGTGTTTTCGGGCAGTTCCATTTCCATCTCGCCCATGTCGGCCATGCCGCGCTCGCCCATCACCATGTAGTCGGGGATGAGTTTCTGGATTTTTTTCACCAGGCCCCGGTGGTCTACGCCGATCATGTTGGGCACGTTGTGGCCCATGGCGTTCATGGTGTGGTGGCTCTTGTGGCAGTGGAAGGCCCAGTCGCCTTCTTCATCGGCGAGGAATTCGATCTGCCGCATTTGCCCCACGGCCACATCGGT
>JAYVJV010000083.1:0-3551 GCA_043769005.1 Polaromonas sp.
AATTTTATTCAAGTTTGTTCCTCGTTAAAGTGCATGAACGCCCCCGTAAAATTGCCCAAAAATCTGAAAAGCCTAGGCGGGCATTATCTTCATTGGACCGAGGTTGACATGACAACATCCCACAGCACCAGCGGCGTCAACCCCGATGTCCACCACATGCTTTACCCGTTTGCCAACCAGGCGCACATTTCCAAGCATCCCCCCTTGGTAATCGAGCGCGGTGAAGGGGTTTACGTCTACGACCGCCAAGGCAAGCGTTACCTCGACGGCCAGGGCGGCTTGTGGAATGTCAACGTGGGTCATGGCCGCGAAGAAATCAAAGAGGCCATCCGGTCGCAACTAGACCGGATCAGCTTCTACTCGATTTTTGGGGGTACCACCAACCAACCCGCCATTGATTTGTCGAACGTGTTGTGCCGTTGGACTGCCACAGAGGGCATGGCGCGGGCGTTCTTTTCCTCAGGCGGTTCAGAAGCCAATGAGGCCGCCTACAAGCTGGCGCGCCAATACTGGCGTCAAGTGGGCCAGCCCGCCCGCCACAAAATCATTTCGCTCAAGCACGCATACCACGGCGTGACCCTAGGTGCGTTGTCGGCCAATGGAACCACTGCTTACCGTTCGCCTTATGAGCCCCTGCTCGGGGGGTTTGTCCAAGTAGAGACGCCGCATGCCTATCGCAACCCCTTCACCACCGACCCAGAAGCCTTGGGACGCCTTTGCGCGGAGCTGCTCGAGCGTGAGATCGAATACCAAAGCCCCGATTCTGTGGCCGCGTTTGTCGCCGAACCCGTGCAGGGAGCGGGCGGTGTGATCGTACCCCCAGCCAATTATTGGCCACTGGTGCGCGAGGTTTGTGATCGCCACGGTGTGCTACTTATTGCAGACGAGGTGGTCACCGGTTTTGGTCGCATCGGGTCTGAGATGGGTAGCCGCCACTGGGGCGTGAAACCCGACATGATGGTCTTTGCCAAGGGCATCAACAGCGGCTATGTGCCGCTAGGGGCGACCATGGCCAACGACCGTATCTGCGATGCGTTTTTGACCAAGGACGATGCGCAGTTCAGCACCTCGGCCTTCTTTCACGGCAACACCTACGCGGGTCACCCGCTGGCCTGCGTGGCGGCAATCGCCAATCTGGAAATTATCGAAAAAGAAAAACTGCATCTCAACGCAGGCAAGGTTGGCGCCTATTTCCTGGAGCGCCTAAGGTCAATTCAGGACAAACACCGTTACATGGGCGATGTGCGCGGCCTAGGTCTTATGATTGCCATCGAACTGGTGGCAGACAAAGTGACTAAAGCACCGCTGGATTTGGCACTGAATGTTGGCGCACGTATTTCCGATTCCTGCCGCGACTCTGGTGTTTTGATCCGCAACCTGGCGGATACGTTCATCATTTCACCCCCCTTGACCTTCACCAACGCCCATGCGGACGAAATTGTTGAAGCCGTAGACAAGGCAATGGGTAAACTGAATTGAACAGGTAAACCCCGCAAAGATTGCCCATACATAGGAGCTAGACATGAAACTGGTGATTGCCCAGATGAAGCACGAGACGAACACGTTCTCGCCCGTGCCCACCCCTTTGACGCGTTTTGGTCATGGTGGCACCATCCCGTGCGAGGGCGCGGCGGCGATTGCGGCCTACCGGGGCACGGGGTCGGCCATAGCGGCTTTCATCGACTTGGCAGAACAAGCCGGGGCGGACTACACGGTACCCATCGCAGCGTCCGCCTGGCCCAGCGGGCCGGTGGAAGATGCTGCGTTTGAGGCCATTTGCGCTGCCATTGTCAAGGCCGTGGCTGCAGGTTGCGACGCGGTGCTGCTGGATCTGCACGGGGCCATGGTGACACAAAGCCATGATGATGGCGAGGGTGAACTGTTGCGCCGCATCCGTGCCGTGGCACCTATCGTGCCCATCGCCGTCGCACTGGACATGCACACCAATTTGTATGACGCCATGGGGGACAACGCCACCGCAATAGCGGGCTACCAGACCTATCCGCATGTGGACATGTACGAGACCGGCTTGCGCGCAGGCCGTGCGGTGCTGGCCCAGTTGGCCGGCAAAGCAACACCCACCATGGCTTATGGGCGCAAGCCCATGTTGCCGCACGTCATGCGGCAAGGCAGCCAAGACTCACCCAACCGCGAGTTACAGGCGCGCTGCCGCGAGATGGAAGCCGAAGGCGCATTGAGCGCCAGCGTGTTTGTCGGTTTCCCGAACGCAGACATCACGTTTGCAGGGTTGTCAGCGGTGGTGGTGACCGATGGCGACATGGCCCTGGCACGCCGCTACTGCGATGAATTGCTGGCCCTGGCCTGGGCACAGCGTGCTGCCTTTGTGTACGAGATCGAAGCTTTGGCCAGTTCGATAACAAGAGCGCAGACATTGGCAGCGGCCAAACCCGCAGGCAGTGGCCCAGTCGTGTTGTTAGACCACAGTGACAACTGCGCATCGGGCGGCACCATGGATACCATGACCGTGCTGGCCGCAATGCTGGAAGCGGGTATGGAAGACGTTACCGCGTTTGCGGTATTTGACCCACAGGCGGTGCAGCAGATGATTGCCGCAGGTGTGGGTGCTACCGTTTCGCTCGCGCTGGGGGGCAAACTGGACATGCCCTCACTCAAGCTCACAGGCCAGCCTCTGCAGGTCAGTGGGCGCGTTCGGCGCATCAGTGACGGCAACTTTGTCAACTACGGCCCTATGTCACGCGGCGAGCAAAACTCGATGGGGCCGAGTGTCGTGCTAGAGCTGGATGGCTGCTTTGAGATTGTGGTAATTTCTAACCACGTTGAGCCGCATGATCTGGCCGCGTTCACGGCAATAGGCATCGCGCCTGAGCGCAAGAAATATCTGATGCTTAAGAGCCGTGTGCACTGGCGTGCCGGCCTCCAGAGCCTGGCCCATGCAGTGGTGGAATGCGCAGGAACAGGCGTATGCACCTCAGACTATGCGGCGCTGGGGTTGTCGCGGGTGCGGCGGCCGATTTATCCTATTGACGAGATGTGACGTAATGGGAACGAGTTAGTTCTGGACACAAAAGAACTGGCAGCAGAGGACCAGCGATGTTTACGCCTCCTGTATGTACGCGAACAGGTGCACCAGCATCACGCCCCAAAGACGTAATCCCGTCCCGTGCCGCCGCAAACAAGGCCTGCGTACCACGCGCGACTGGAAGAATAAGCTGATGGAGGTTTTTGGCCCACCTCATCGCGCAGCTCCTGCACCGTGGCGCTCAGGCTCATCGCCATCCACCTTCGCTTTGCTAGCGGTGCGGGCCTTAAAGTAAGCCACCGCTGCGGCAAGGATGATCAAAGCTAAAGCCCAACGAGACGCGTTTGAGACCCTTGGCCATGGGCTCTCCTGCGTGTTGTGTGGTGTGTGTTGCCTGCTCCATTCTTTGCGGCAGGCCAGAGATTGAATCGTAGCCCTGGCTCGCGTGTTTGGGCCTAAGGGAAAAACCCGGCGCGACGAAGCCGGTGTTTTACCTGGGATACGATGGGATGACAGTTTCCTTTTTTTGGGGCGGGATAAAACACAAAAA
>JAYVJV010000084.1:0-2898 GCA_043769005.1 Polaromonas sp.
GTAAGCGTCCAACGCCCCCCTCTACCCATCCCCGCGCGCATCGGCCAGACTCGCCCGTTCTAAACTTTTGGAGAGCGGCATGGGTAAATTTGATGAGGCCAAGCGCAAGCTGTGGGCATTGCGGATCGACGGCTGGCGCGCCAGCGGCAAGAGCCAGCGCGCGTATTGTCGGCAAGCGGGCTACAGTTTTTTTTGTTTCAACTATTGGCGGAAACGCCAAACGCATGAATCCCAAACGCACGAATCCCACAACACCGCCATACCGATAAAGGCCGCACCCAAAGCGCCCGCCCGGCGCACGCGCACCCAAGCTGCCGCGCGCGGCAACCATAAGCCCATCGCAGCGCTCACCCTGCTACCGGTGCAATTCACCACCGCCGCGTTGCCGACATCACCTCCCGCTGTCACAGCGTCGGAACGAACGCTCAGCCTCTTGAGTCCCAAGGGCTGGCAACTCATACTCCCATCGCCAGTTGACCCGCTTTGGCTCGCCAGCCTTCTTGTCGCCGTCGCCGCATGAGCCCCGCCCGCCCCGCCAACGTCTTTGGCCACCTCCCCCAGGTCTGGCTCGCCCTCGAACCCATCGACATGCGCCAAGGCATCGACGGTCTCTCCCAGCGCGTACAAGACCACCTCGGCCACAGCCCCTGCGACGGCAGCGCCTACGCGTTTTGCAACAAACGCGGCACCCGCATCAAACTCCTCGTCTGGGACGGCACCGGCGTCTGGCTCGCCCAGCGCCGCCTCCATCGTGGCCGCGTCGTCTGGCCAACATCCCCCGTCGTCGCAACCGCTGCCACCCAGAACCAATCCAGAGCCACCGTCTGCACGCTCGATCAACAACAATGGCAATGGCTCATCAGCGGTGTGGACTGGCAACGTCTGGGTGCCACCGCCCCCGCACACTGGCGCGTCTAGCGCCGCTTGGCGCGCAAAAAGCGCGCCAAGCAAAACATAAAAACGAGCCAGAACGACACCCTCCAAACATCTACCAAAGCACACACCAAAGCACACACTAAAACAGCCTAAAAAAACATCAAAAATAACACCCAAAAAACGCTCAAATACCGCATAAACAGTAGCGTTTCACGAGGCGGCATGTTAAAATAAACACATGAAATCGGCGACCAAATCAACGGCTAAAAAAGCGCACAATCGTGCCGCCAAATTGACTGCAAAAATAGCCGATACCGTCCCCGCCAAGCTACCCGCCGAACTCGCCGCCGCTTGGGCGCGCACCGCCCCCGATCCCGCCTTCGCCGCCTTTCTCACCACGCTGCAACAGCAAGCCCTACGCGATGCCGATATGCTGCGCGTAGCAGAACTCAAGATTCAAGCCCTCACCCTTGAGCTCGCCCACCATAAGCGCATCCGCTTCGCCAACAAGAGCGAAGCCTTTCCGGTAGAGCAAGGTCAATTGTTTGAAGAGAGCTGGCACACCGATGCCGCCGCCATCGCGGCGGAAGGTGAGCAGCTTATTGCCCCGCCTTGCGCGGCAACTGACCCGGCTGCCGTCGTCACGGCCCTGCCGCGACCCCGCGCCGGTCGTCAGCCGCTCCCCGCACATTTGCCGCGAATCGAACACCGCCACGAGCCGCTGTCTTGCACGTGCGGCCAGTGTGGCAGTGCGCTCGTCCAGATCAGTGAAGACGTGAGCGAGCAACTCGATGTCGAGCCTGCCCGCTTCTTCGTGCATCGCCACATTCGCCCGCAATACGTCTGCCGTCCTTGCGAGCAGGTGGTGGCCGCCGCCGTGCCGGCAGCGGTCATTGATGCCGGCCTCGCCGCACCGGGCTTACTGGCGTGGGTGGTGGCGCAGAAGTTTCTGGATCATCTGCCGCTCTATCGGATCGAGCAGATCAGCGCGCGCCAAGGGGTGCCAATTGCGCGCTCGACCTTGGCTGAGTGGGTGGGACGCATTGGGGTGGCCTTGCAGCCGTTGGCGGATCGGCTTGCCGAGAAGCTGCGCGAGCGCGCTGTGTTGCACGCGGATGAAACCCCGGTGCAGCAGCTCGATCCGGGAGAGGGTAAGACCAAGCGTGCTTATCTGTGGGCGTATCGGAGCAATGATTTCGATGAATTCGATGGTGCCGGGGGAGTCGAGCGATCCCCGCCTCTCATTGTCTTTGACTACCAACCCGGCCGGGGTGGGCTGCATGTGCAGTCGTTTCTGGCTGGGTGGGGTGGACATTTGATGGTGGATGATTACGCGGGTTATAAGGCGCTGTTTCGCGCACCGTTGGGTGCGGGCGAAGGCGCGCCCGGTGGCGCAGCAGCGCCTGCACCTGTGATCGTCGAGCTCGCTTGTCTTGCGCACGCTAGGCGTAAGTTCTTTGAGCTCTACGCGGCCAATCAGAGTCCACTGGCGGCCGAGGCGCTCGTGCGTATTGCGGGGCTGTACGACGTCGAGCAGCGCGGGCGTGAGATGACGATTGTGGATCGGCAGAGGCTGCGCTTGGCCGAGGCAAAGCCGCAACTTGCGGCGTGGTTTGAGTGGCTGGCGGCAACGCGCCGGACGACGGCTGATGGATCTGGCTTGGCGCGCGCGATTGATTACAGTCTGCGGCGTTGGCCTGCGCTGGTTCGTTATGCGGAGCGTGGGGATCTGCCGATTGATAACAATCCGATTGAGAATGCAATCCGGCCTATCGCTATCGGCAAAAAGAATTGGCTCTTCGCAGGCTCCGAGCGTGCGGGTAAACGCGCTGCTGCGATTCAATCGTTGCTGGGGACAGCGAAGCTCAATGGTATCGAACCGATGGCCTGGCTTGCCGCTACCTTAGAAAAACTGCCGATGTGGCCCAATAGCCGAATCGATGAGTTGCTGCCAATTCGGGGAGTGGTGCGGCGTTAGCAGAGTCAGGGCGTGATGGGTAGAGGGGAGCGTTGGACGCTTAC
>JAYVJV010000085.1:0-11698 GCA_043769005.1 Polaromonas sp.
CATGCAACACCAAAAAATCCTCATCCTAGACTTCGGCTCCCAAGTCACCCAGCTCATCGCCCGCCGTGTGCGCGAGGCCCATGTGTACTGCGAAGTGCATCCGTGTGATGTGACAAGCGACTGGCTGCGTGACTATGCCAAAGACGGCTCGCTCAAGGGCATCATCCTGTCGGGCAGCCACGCCAGCGTGTATGAAGAGGCCACTGACAAAGCGCCCGATGCCGTCTTTACCCTGGGCCTGCCCGTGCTGGGCATTTGCTACGGCATGCAAGCCATGGCACACCAACTGGGCGGCAAGGTGGAGGGCGGCCACAAGCGCGAGTTTGGCCACGCGGCAGTGCGTGCGCGCGGCCACACGGCGCTACTCAAAGACATTGCAGACTTCACCACGCCCGAGGGCGAGGGCACGCTCAACGTGTGGATGAGCCACGGCGACAAGGTGACCGAGCTGCCACCGGGCTTCAAGCTCATGGCCAGCACCGACAGCTGCCCCATCGCAGGCATGGCTGATGAAGCCCGCAAGTTCTACGCCGTGCAGTTCCACCCCGAGGTCACCCACACCGCCCAGGGCCACACCATCTTGCACCGCTTTGTTTTAGGCATCTGCGGCGCACAACCCGACTGGGTAATGCGCGACCACATCCAAGAGGCCGTGGACTTGATCCGCCAACAAGTGGGCGACGAAGAAGTCATCCTGGGCCTGTCTGGCGGTGTAGATTCATCGGTCGCCGCCGCGCTCATCCACCGCGCCATCGGCGACCAGCTCACCTGTGTGTTTGTAGACCACGGCCTGCTGCGCCTGAACGAAGGCGACATGGTGATGGAGATGTTTGTGGGCAAGCTGCACGCCAAAGTGATTCGTGTAGACGCAGAAGAACAATTTTTAGGCCACCTTAAAGGCGTGAGCGACCCCGAAGCGAAACGCAAAATCATTGGCCGTGAATTTGTAGAGGTGTTTAAGGCTCAAGCCCAGCAACTAAAGGCGCAAGCAGCTATCAAAAACGGAGCGAATTCAACGCGCATTGTCAAAGGTGCCAAGTGGCTAGCCCAAGGCACCATCTACCCCGACGTGATCGAATCCGGCGGTGCCAAACACGCCTCCAAGTCCAGCAAAAAAGCCGTCACCATCAAAAGCCACCACAACGTAGGCGGCCTGCCCGAGCAGCTAGGCCTGAAATTGCTAGAACCCCTGCGCGACCTGTTCAAAGACGAAGTACGTGAGCTGGGCGTAGCCCTGGGCCTACCCCACGACATGGTCTACCGCCACCCCTTCCCCGGCCCCGGCCTGGGCGTGCGCATCTTGGGCGAGGTGAAAAAAGAATACGCCGACTTGCTGCGCAAAGCCGATGCTATCTTCATAGAAGAGCTGCGCAATTTCAAAGACGAAGGCACGGGCAAAAACTGGTATGAACTCACCAGCCAAGCCTTCACCGTTTTCCTGCCCGTCAAAAGCGTAGGTGTGATGGGCGATGGCCGAACCTATGACTACGTGGTAGCCCTGCGTGCGGTAGTCACCAGCGACTTTATGACCGCTGACTGGGCTGAACTGCCTTATGCGCTGTTAAAGAAAGTATCAGGCAGGATCATCAATGAAGTGCGCGGCATTAACCGCGTCACGTACGATGTGAGCAGCAAACCTCCTGCGACGATTGAGTGGGAGTGAGGACGCTGCCCTAATGTAATGTGGCGTAACCGGGGTGATCGTTGCGATTGACAAAGTAGTGGCCGTGTCTGTAGGTGCACCCGAAGGACGCGGTTTCCTGTGATGTTCGCGTGCCGCCGCATCCTGTGGATGGCACCCGGGGTTGACCAGGCCATGGCATTGGCTGTGTAACCGCAACGATACGATGGGTAACATTGCAGTGACGCTCGAAGTCTTTGGCGTGCTCGGCGCGCACACAAAACCTCCGGCAGTCGATCATTGAAAGCATTAACCTTCAAACCCACACAAGTTCTCCCATCTCCTAAAATGATAAAATGGTCGGTATGAAATCGCTTTTGCGCATCTGTTTAACGGTATTGCTTGTATTGCAAGTAATAGCTTTGCCGTTGCATACCTTTGCAGAAGAAGTTCAGCATCTGGCTGGAAGCGTCGGGCATCATCATCACTCACATAGTGATAACGCAGCAGATGTACATGCGCACCACAGCGCTACTGATCCAGCATCTGCATCATCTGAATCTTATGCCGATTCTGGCGAGTACGGTTGCATCAGCCATTGCCACGTGCCTGCTGCGTTGCTCGACGATGTGATGCTGTTCAAACACTTGTCAGCACAGTTTGCCACTGTTTCAGAGCACTTTGGTTTTGCTCGAAACCTGCCTGAAACCATTGATCGGCCACAGTGGAGTGCCGCACGCGTTTGACGTGCGGCAAATAACAGCTCCTTCGCTTCATTCGTACAGCGCTTGATTGTTGATTTGCCGAAACATTACCTTTGTTTCGGAGATTGATTGTGTCTTTTACTTCAAGGCGCGGCTTCACTGCTGCGCAACAGATTTTTATCTCAGCAGCGCTGGGCTGGATGCTGGCGCATAGCCCAGCATTTGCACAGAGCAGCGTACCCTCATCGACTGCAAGCATCAGCTTGGTTCAAGCCTTGGAATTGGCTTGGCAGCGCTCCCCCACGGCTCTTACTTACCCCAGCAAAAGCCAGGAGATCGCAGCGCGCCAGCAAGCTGCTCAAGGAATACTAGCTGGCTCGCCAGCCGTCCAGCTGGGGCATCGCACGGATCGCATCACGGGCAATGCGGGTTTGCGCGAGTTTGAAGCAGAGCTGGTGCTTTCACTATGGAACGCTGCCACACGCGGCGCGACGCAGCGCCAACTCGCTGCCGAATCACGCAGCCTGGAACCTGCGCAGCAAGCGGCCAAGTTGCAGCTTGCTGGCCAATTGCGTGAATTAGCAGGCAGCATTGCACTGGCCCAGCTTGAACGGGAGCTTGCACAGCAAAAACTCAGTGAGAGCGTGCAATTGACCAGTGATATGACGCGCCGCTTGCGGGCAGGCGATGTAGCGCGCTTGGACGCGCTGCAATCGCAACTGGTGCAAGCGCAGGCACAAGCCAACTTGAATGCAGTGCGCGCTCAGCTCCAGCAATCTCTGCTGCAATGGCAAGGACTCACAGGCACACCCCTGATACCCGCATGGAGCGATACGCCGCTGCCCAGCAACACCATGACAGTGCCAGAAAGCCACCCCAGCCTGGTAGCCGCTCAAGCGCAGCTGGACAATGCCAAAGCGCGCCTGAATTTGGCTGAAGCGGACCGCGCCGATCCGATGGATCTATCGATTGGCATGAACCGCCAGCGCAGCGCATTTGGCAATGCCGCAGAGCGTAATCTGCGCCTTGCTTTGCGCATTCCTTTGGGCATCAGTAGCCGCAATGCACCGCGTATCGCGGCTGCGCGCGTCGAGCTGGAGTCTGTACAGGCTGAGCTGGATCACCAGCGCCGCATGCTGACCAGTGAGCTGGAGCAAGCCCATGCAACGTTGGGCCAAGCCCGTGCCACTGAGCAGGCTAGTAGCCAGCGACTCCAACTCGCCCAACAAATGCATGAAATTGTGCTGCGTGCCTACAACCTAGGCGAGCGCGATTTGCCTGCACGCCTTCGCGCGGACAGCGAAAAATTCGAGGCAGAACTTGGCGCAGCGCGATCTCAGTTAGAAACCCGCCGCGCCCTTTCCAAACTTCACCAGCAACTTGGCCTGTTGCCATGAACAACATCAACATCATGAACATCTTCCAACGCATACAGACACGGCTTCTCGCCGTCAGCATGGCACTGCTTGCCACAATCAGTATAAGTACCGCATTTGCTGGCCCTGGCCACGACCATGGCGATGAGGCCGCACCCGCCAACACCGCCAGCGCCTCCCCACGCATCAGCAGCCACTCCGATCTTTTTGAATTGGTGGGTATTCTTGAAAAAGATCAGCTCGTGGTGTATCTGGATCGCTATGCCAGTAATGAGCCGGTGCGCAAAGCAAGCATTGCGCTTGAAATCGGCAGCGAAAAGCTCAAAGCTACCGAGCAAACCGATGGTACTTACCTGATTCAATCGGAGCAACTGAGTAAACCCGGCACATTGGCTATGAGCTTTACCATCACCGATGGCAAAGAGACTGATCTACTCGCTGGCAATCTGGTCATTGCTGATCCGCATGCCGGGCACGATCATGCTGCGCATGCGGTGCCCTGGTGCAAATGGCTGGGCTGGGCTGCGGCAGGCTTGGTTGGCTTGCTGGTTTTGGCCATGGTAGCGCGCGCTGCTTGGCGCTCTCGCACTGGGAGTCGCCATGCCATTACTTCATTTTTCATAGCATGCAGTGCATTTTTTATAGGCGCTGGCAGCACACTGGATGCGCAAGCTGGCCCCGGTCACGATCATGGCGAGGAAGCGCAAGCAGTGGGCAACGGCAATGCACCCAAGCGGCAGGCCGATGGCAGTGTGTTCTTGCCCAAGCCAAGCCAGCGTATCTTGGATGTGCGCACGCTCGCCATCCAAGAAGAGAGCTTGGCCAAATCGGTGGAGCTGGCTGCGCGCGTGGTGGCCGACCCCAACGCTGGCGGCAAAGTACAGCCCACACAAGCTGGCCGCATTGAAGCTGGCCCACGTGGCATACCCGCAATTGGGCAAGCCGTGCGCAAAGATGAGGTGCTGGCGGTAATTCGCAGCTCAATCTCGGCGATTGAGCGAGCCAATCAAACAGCCGCTGGCTTCGAAGCTCAAACGCAGCTAGAGCTCGCCCGCAAGCGCATAGCGCGCCTGGAGCAACTCGAAGGCAGTGTGCCCGCCAAAGAAATTGAAGCAGCTCGCGCCGAACTGGAAACCTTTACCCAACGCAGCAAAGCCATTGGCGGCAGTGCAGTGGCTGTGGAGAGTTTGGTAGCGCCTGTGAGTGGCGTGATTGCGGCAGCCCATGTGGTGGCTGGGCAAGTGGTGGATGCGCGCGAAGTGCTGTTTGAAATCGTCGATCCAGCGCGTTTGATGATTGAGGCCAGCGCATTCGATGCATCGCTGATCACCAATATTGCCTCGGCAAGTAGCGTGGTAGGTTCTTACACCGCAAAATTCCGCTTTGTGGGTGCGGCGCGCAGCTTGCGCGAAGGCGCGATCCCGCTGATGTTTGCCAGCGATGGCAAAGCTGCTTTGCCGCTGGCTGTAGGCCAGAGTTTACGGCTGTTGGTGCAGACGCGTGAGCAGGTCAAAGGCTTTGCTGTGCCTACGGGCGCAGTAGTCAAAAGCACGAGTAACCAGGACATGGTGTGGGTGCATACCGGCGCAGAAAAGTTCGAGCCGCGTGTGATTCGCTTTGCCGCGCTCGATGGCAGCCGAATCTCCATCATCGCGGGACTCAAGGCGAGTGATCGCGTGGTGACGCAGGGCGCTGCCTTGGTCAACCAAGTGCGTTGAAAGGCCCATCATGTTTGAAAAATTAGTGCATGGCGCGCTGGCCAACCGTTTGATGGTGTCGGTCCTCTCCGTTGTGTTGCTCATTGCAGGCGCATGGTCACTGGCAACGATGCCGGTGGATGTATTTCCTGATCTGAATAAGCCGACTGTCACCCTGCAAGCCGAAGCGGGCGGCATGGCACCCGAAGAGGTGGAGCAATTGATCACCTTGCCACTGGAAACCGCCATGGGCGGTATCCCTGGTGTGGAGAGTATTCGCTCTATCTCCAGTGTGGGTTTAGGCTTTGTGTACATCACCTTTGACTGGAAGACGGATATTTACCGCGCCAGGCAAATGGTGGGCGAGCGCCTGGCGCAAGTGCGCGAGCAACTCCCCCAAGGCGCAGCGCATGTGGGCATGGGCCCCATCAGTTCCATCATGGGCGAGGTCATGCTGATGGCATTGCCTGTGGATACCGCTAAAACCACACCCATGGCAGTACGCGAATACGCTGATTTTGTGCTGCGTCCGCGCTTGCTTACGATTCCTGGTGTGGCGCAGGTGATTCCGATTGGCGGTGAGGTGCGGCAATACCAAGTGCAGCCCGATACAGCGCGTATGGCAGCTTTGGGCGTGACGCTGGAGAGCATTACGCGCGCGCTCAATGGTTTTTCCAGCAATTCAAGCGGCGGTTTTCTAGAAATCAATTCGCGCGAATACTTGATTCGCAATTTGGGGCGCACGCAGCGGATTGAAGACCTACAGCGCCTGTCTGTCAGCTATAAAAATGGTCGCAGCATCTCGCTTGCGCAAGTGGCCAGTGTGAGTTTTGCATCCGCGTTGCGGCGCGGCGATGCAGGCTACAACGGGCAAGCTGCCGTAATCTTGGGCGTACAAAAGCAGCCCGGCGCGGACACGGTGGCGCTTACCCGGCAAATTGAGCAAGCATTGCAGGAAACGAAAAAGGGTCTTCCCACAGGCATGGGCGAGCCCAAAATAACCATGCGCCAAGCCAGCTTCATCGAAACCTCGATCAGCACTTTGCAAAGCAAGCTGATGATGGCAGCTTTGGTGGTAGCGTTGGTACTGTACTTCTTTTTGCAAAATATTCGCACCACTATCATTTCTTTGGCAGCGATTCCGCTGTCCATGATGATGGCGATATTGGTGTTCAAATACTTTGGCTTCAGCATCAACACCATGACTTTGGGTGGTTTGACGATTGCCATTGGCGAATTGGTCGATGATGCCGTGGTAGGAGTCGAAAACGTGCTGCGGCGCTTGCAGCTCAATCGACAAGCGCCGCCTGACCGCAAGATCAATGCACTGACACTGATTGCCAAGGCCACCCTGGAAGTACGCTCGGGCATCGTGGTGGCTACAGTGATCATCATGCTGGTATTGATCCCGCTGTTTTTCCTGCCCGGTGTGGAAGGCAGGCTGATGCAACCCTTGGCCATTGCCTACATCGTCTCGCTCCTGGGTTCAATGATAATCTCGCTGACGCTCACACCCGTGATGGCCTACTACCTGTTGCCACAGATGAAAACGCTGGATCACGGCGACACGCGCATTCAGATTTGGCTGAAATCCAGGTATCGCCTTGCGCTGCAAGCCGTATTGAGCCGTCCACGCCGTTGGTTGATCGGCGCTCTGGTGAGCGTCATCGCAGCAGTCGCTTCGGTGCCGTTCTTCCCGACCACTTTTCTGCCTCCCTTCAATGAAGGCGTGGCCTTGGTGGGGCTGCGTTTGAATCCCGGCACCACCCTGGCCGAATCAACGCGCATTGGCCAAATTGCTGAGAAAGCCTTGGCGGATATTCCCGAAGTGCAGTATGTGGGCCGCCGCTCAGGCCGCGCCGAGCTCGATGAGCATGCCGAGGGGGTGCATGTGAGCGAGCTGGACATTGGTCTCAAACGCAGCGACCGCACGCTGGAACAGGTGTATGCCGATATGCGCACACGCTTGGTCAACTTGCCCGCTGCGATTGGTATTGGCCAGCCCATCAGCCACCGCATTGATCACATGCTCTCCGGCGTGCGCTCGCAAATCGCTATCAAAATCTTTGGCGATGATCTGGACACCTTGCGCACGCAAGCCGAGAGTTTGCGCCAACGCCTGAGCGCTGTGCCAGGCATGGTCGATCTGGAGGTTGAAAAGCAGGTGCTCACGCCGCAAATCCGCGTGCAGATCAATTACGACAAAGCCGCCAGCTACGGCCTCTCACCGGCTTTGTTGCTACGCGAGCTGCAAATGCTGATTGACGGTGAGCGCGTCTCGCAGGTGATTGAAGGCAGCCGCCGATTCAATTTGGTGCTGCGCTTGCCTGAAAGCGCGCGCGGCACCGATGGTTTGGCCAATGTGTTCATTGACACGCCCGCAGGACGCGTGCCTTTGTCGCAGTTGGCCAGCATAGAAGAGGGCGATGGTCCCAATCAAATCAGCCGCGATGATGGGCGCAGACGGATTGTGATTTCAGCCAACGCACAAGGTCGTGCGCTCAGCGAAGTGGTCAAAGACAGTCGCGCTGAAATCGCTCAAATGACTTTACCTGCAGGCTACTTTATCACCATCGGGGGGCAGTTTGAGGCGCAGGAGCAAGCCTCGCGTCTGATCGGTCTGCTCTCGATTGGCTCATTGATCTTGATTGCCTTGATTCTCTACACGCGCTACCGCTCTTGGACGCTGGCCGCCATCATCATGTCCAACATTCCGCTGGCCTTGGTAGGCGCGGTGATTGGCTTGTGGATTTCCAAGCAGCCTTTGTCGGTGGCAGCGCTGGTGGGCTTCATCACCTTGGCAGGCATCGCTATTCGTAATGGTATTTTGAAAGTGTCGCACTACATCAACCTTGTGGCTTTCGAGGGGGAGCGATTCGACATAAACATGCTGCTACGCGGTTCGCAAGAGCGGCTCACGCCTGTGCTTATGACGGCTTTGGTCGCTGCCTTGGCTCTTGCCCCATTGCTGTTTGAAGCCAATATGCCGGGTACAGAGATTCTGCACCCCGTGGCCGTGGTGATTTTCTCCGGCCTGATCACATGTACCTTGCTTGATTCATTCCTGACGCCAGCAATGGTGTGGCTGTTTGGCCGAAAATCTGTTGAAGCGCTTGTCAACAGTTCTGAGCAAGAAGCGTTTTAAGTTTGTTCACTATAGTTTTTAAACCTGAAAGGAAACATCATGAAAGTCTCAACCCTTATTTTGGCTCTAGCTATTGCTGCCTCCTACTCTCTTGCCAGCGCAGGGCCTGGTAGCCATGACCACAGCCCCAAGCATGGCGGTATCGTGATTGCAGTCAAGGATGTGGAATACGAAGTAGTCGCCAAGTCCGATGTGATTCAAATCTACGCCCGAGATCACGGCCAGGCAATCAACATGGACGGTGGCAAAGCCAAACTGACCTTGCTCAATGGCAGCGAAAAATCTGAAGTTGAACTCATGCCCGCTGGCGATAAGCTCGAAGCCAAAGGCAGCTTCAAAGTGTCCAAAGGTTCCAAGGGTGTGGCTATGGTGACCTTGGGCGGAAAAACCAATGCGGTTCGGTTTGAAGTTAAATAAATCAGTTCAGCATCGTTCAAGATAAATGACTCTTTGACAATTGAGCGAAGTGAACGGCCAAGGGTGACCGGTGCCACATGCGCCTTACAAAAATCACCTCTCGATATTCTTCAACGCCTCCCGGACGGAGAGTGCCGACAACTTACTTCGGTTTGCTTCGACGAAAGTCTGCACCGCTTGGGGATGTGTCCACGCGTAGTCGCGCAGTGCCCAACCAATCGCTTTGCGTACAAAGAACTCCTCATGGTGTGCGTGGGCGAGGCAGAGATTGAACAGTACTTTCTGGTCGGTCAATGCGCCCCATCCCTTTTGATGGAGGATGGCCAGGCGATTCACCCAGAAGGATGGGTGCGCACTCCAGGCCATCGACGCTATCCCACCAACTGTTGTTGAGCGCAAGTTCTTCAAGTAATTTCAGCGTAGCCAATGTTTGATGTCATAGGGCTCCCGTAAACAGTGCGGTTTGTAAAAAACGCCATGCGGGTGGCATGAAAATGGTGTAAATTTATCACTTGTTCACCTTGACTGGAGTTTTTCATGATCGGCTACATCACCGTTGGTACCAACGATTTGGCCCGCGCTACCGCGTTTCACGACGCGCTGTTTGCGGTGGTGGGCATCAAGCAGATGATGCTGCTAGACCGTGGCATTGGCTGGGGCACCGCGTTTGACAAGCCGATGTTTTCGGTGATGAAGCCGTTTGATGGCCAAAGCGCTAGCGTGGGCAATGGCACCATGATCAGCCTGGTGTTTGAACGGCTCGAGCAGGTCAATGCCGTGTATGCCAAGGCGTTGGCACTGGGCGGCAAGGATGAAGGAGCACCGGGGCTGCGGGGCGGCAATTTTTATGGTGCCTATTTCCGCGATCTGGATGGCAACAAGCTGGCGGCGTTTTGCATGGCGGCCGCCAGCCACTAAATGTGGCAGCGGTTGCTTATTCTGCTTTGATGCCCGCCGCCTTTACCACCTGCCCATAGCGCGCCAGATCGCGTTTGATCTCCTCGCCAAAGGCCTCCGCCGTACCCGGCTGGGCGCTGATGCCCATGAGGGCCAGCTTGTCGCGGTTGGCTGGGTCGGTCAGCACGGCGTTGAGTTCGGTGGTCAACCTGGCAAGAATGTCTTTGGGTGTTTTGGCGGGGGCCAAGAGGCCGACCCACGAGTTGATGTCAAAGTCAGAAATGCCCGCTTCGATAAAAGTAGGCACGTCGGGGAGCGACTTGGAGCGCTGCGCGCTGGACACCGCCACGGCATGCAACTTGCCTGACTTCACATGCGATTGCGCGCCAGCCACTGCCGTATATACCAAGGGGATGTTGCCGCCCAGCACATCGGTGAGGGCCTGGCCACCGCCTTTGTAGGGCACATGTACCAGGTTGGCTCCTGTGCGCTGCTTGAGCAGCTCGCCCGCAATATGTGGTGTGCCGCCGGTGCCCGAGGTGCCGTAAGACAGGCCGCCGCTTTGCGTTTTGGACAGGGCAATCACTTCTGGCAAGGTTTTGGCCGCCACACCGGGGTGGGATACCAGGATCAGCACGGCATCACCAATTTTGCCAATCGGCGCAAAGTCGCGCACCGTGTTGAAGGGGACTTTGTCAAACACATTGGGGTTGATGGTGAGGGTGCCGTCAAAGCCCAGCAGCAGGGTGTAGCCATCGGGCTCGGCAGCGGCTACCTGCTGGGTGCCGATGTTGCCGGAGGCGCCGGGTTTGTTGTCCACAATGACTTGCTGGCCCAGGCGCTTAGACAGCTGCTCGGCGATCAGGCGGCCGCTGGTGTCGGTCACCCCACCAGGGGTGAAGGGCACGACCAGACGGATGGGTTTGCTGGGGTAGGCGCTTTGCGCTGTGGCCAGGCCGGTGAGCGTGGCGATAGCTAGGCTGAGTAGATGGCGGCGTGCAGATGAAATGTTTGTGTTTTCCATGTTGTGTTTGGGAAAAAAATAAAAAAATGAACAGGCAGCGTTATTCAACTTGCGCATAGCGTTTGTCAAACGCCCACACATCTTCAAAACCCATCAGCTGCGTTAAATCGGCAAAGTCGTACAGCGGCTGCGTGCCGCCAGCGGACGAGCCGGTTTGCTTGAACTGGGTGTACACGTTTTGCATGGCCTGCACGGCAGACAGTAGGGCCGTCACAGGGAAGATGGCAATTTTGTAGCCGATGGATTGCAGCTCGGCCTGCGTGAGCACAGGAGTACGGCCTTTCTCCACCATGTTGGCGATCAAAGGCAGATCAAAGGCGCTGCCAATGCGGCGCATCTCGGCTGCAGACTCGGGCGACTCGACAAACAGAATATCCGCGCCCGCCTTGGCATAGGCCTCAGCCCGGCGCAGGGCTTCGTCCAGGCCCAGGCTGGTGCGGGCATCGGTGCGGGCAATGATGAGAAAGTCTTTGGAGCTGCGCGACTTCACCGCCACGCGGATTTTTTGCACCATATCCGCCATGGGGATCACGCGCCGCCCCGGCGTGTGGCCACATTTTTTAGGAAACTCCTGGTCTTCCAACTGGATGGCGGCTGCACCCGCCGCCTCGTAGCCGCGCACCGTGTGGCGCATGTTCAGCAGGCCACCGTAGCCGGTGTCGCCGTCCGCGATCAAGGGCGTACGCGCCATGCCCGCCATGGCGGCCACACGGCCCACCATGTCGCTGTAGGTGGCCAGGCCCGCATCGGGCAGGCCCATGTGCGAGGCCACGGTGCCATAACCCGTCATGTACAGCGCGTCAAAGCCCATGCGGTC
>JAYVJV010000086.1:0-2338 GCA_043769005.1 Polaromonas sp.
ATGTTTTAGCAAATAGGCTTCCATGCGCCGCAAGGCCAGATCGATGCCAACGCCGACCATCCCAATCGCCACCATGCCCGCCATCACAATGTCGGTGGCAATGGCACTTTGGCCTTTAACGATCAAATACCCCATGCCGCTGGACGCGACGATCAGCTCCGCACCGACCAGTGACATCCACCCCAAACCCGCACCAATGCGCAGGCCGGCAATGATGCTGGGCACGGCAGCTGGAAACAATACATCGGTAATCGTCCTGAAATTGCCCACGCCCAGCATACTGGCGGCCTCCAGATAGCGAATATCCACACCGCGTGCACCCCGGTAAGCGTTGATTAAGCAAGGAGGGAAGGCGCCCGCAAAAATGATCAGCGTGGGGCCACCCGCCCCGGTGCCAAACCAAAGGGCTGCAAACGGCACCCAGGCCACGGGCGCGATGAAGCGCAGGCCGTCAAACAGCGGCGACACCACATCATCCAGCCAGCGGAACCAGCCCATCAACAAACCCAGCGGCACGCCAATCAGGGCGGCCAGGCCAAAGCCCCAGGCAAAACGCTGCAGACTGGACGCCATGTGCTGCCACAGCGTGTAACCTGAGAAGGGCTCTTGTGACAAGTTGATCAGTCTTGCGATCACCTCATGCGGCAAGGGTAAAAACTGGGGCGGCGCCAGATGCAAGGCCCCGGCCAGATACCAGACACCCAAGAAGGCCAGCGCGCCAACAACGGTTAAGACTTTCATTCAGCCACCCTGCCCACGCGCCAAGGCATGGCCATCTCTTCTAGTTTGGCAAGCAATGCGGTCGTCACCCCCCCGCAAATAGCAACACACACCATAGCCACTAAAATCATGGCCGGGTAAATGTCTTGGGAGCCCTGGTTCAGAATACTGCCCAAGCCATACAAGGCGCCAATCAACTCTGCCGCCACCAAGGTCGTCCAACTGGCTTGTAAGGACAGCCGCAGGCCCGTAAAAATCATGGGGAAAGACCCAGGCACCAACACCTCAGCCACGAGTTTCCAGCCACGGATGCCCAGCATCTTCGCCGCCTCCAACACCGGAATGTCGATATTGCGGACACCCGTATAACTGTTGATGACAGAGGGCACAAAGGCAGCCACAAAAATCACCAGAATTTTGGCCGCGTCGCCCAAGCCCAGCCAGACAATGGCCAGCGGAATCCAGGCCAGTGGCGGGATGGGGCGAAGCAGCAAAAAGGCGGGATTAATCAGCGCCTCGGCTTTGCGCGAGTAGCCCATCAACAAGCCCAGCGGAACTCCCACCGCCACTGCCACCCCAAAGCCCATGGCCACTAATTGCAAGCTGTGCAACACATGCTGATGCAAGCGACCATTGCCGTATCCCTCACCCACTATTTGACGCAAAGCCACCCATACCTCAGGCGGCGCTGGAAATCGCGCTGCCGAGACGATGCCCGTGACGGTTGTCAGAACCCACCAGGATAGCAACGTGACGAGTACGGTACTCCAGCCCAGCCAGGTACGGCGCGACAGTCCTATCCATTTGAGGTTTCCCGATGCCATGATTTTGGTTGTCCCAGCGAGGATCGCCGATGCAATGTAAGCGTTTGCACTAATTTTGCAATGCTCTTGCGCAAACTGTCAAGCGACAGATCCCTAGTTTGTAGATTGCTAATGGTAAATACTTAATTGTCTGTTCAAGTTGTTGCATGACGAGTTTGCAAGCGCTTGCACAATTTTCCGGTAAAATATGCAGCAGGCATGCAAAAACGGATCCGAATTGAAGATGTGGCACAGATGGCCGATGTGTCCACTGCGACCGTCTCGCGCGCTTTGTCGCGTCCTGATCGCGTGCGCCCTGAGACGCGTGATTTGGTGCAGCGCGCTGTGGAGAAGCTCGGCTACGTACCAGACGCCGCCGGCCGTGCGCTGGCATCAGGTCGCACCCGAACCGTGGGTTGTGTCATACCTACCCTGGACCACGCCATTTTTGCGCGTAGTACCCATGCATTGCAAAACACCTTTGCGCTAGCCGGCTACCAGTTGCTGGTCGCAAGCCACAACTATGACCCTTTGCAGGAGTTGGCTCTGGTGCAGGCCCTGCAACAGCGTGGCGTCGATGCGTTGGTGTTGGTGGGTGCCCAGCACCATAAGCAACTTTGGACATCTTTAAGGCAATGGCAGAAACCTGTCTTGCTGACCTGGGCCTGCGACCCACGCTTGCCCTCTGTCGGCTTTGACAACCACGCCATTGGTGTCTTGGCCACACAGCACCTGCTGGACTTGGGACATCAACGAATCGGAATGATCTCTGGTTACACCGAGCACAACGACCGTGCGCAAGCCCGTGCCGCCGG
>JAYVJV010000087.1:0-11721 GCA_043769005.1 Polaromonas sp.
GACGGCGCTCCAGTGGCGGCCATCGCCGTCCACTTCGAGGTGTTCGCACTGCAAGCCCGCAGCAATCAGGTGATGAAGTTGTTCAGAGGTCATACTGCAGTATTGAAATACAAAGGGTAATCATCCACGAATTTTGTAGCCTATGCGCAGCAGGTGTATGGCCACCGCGCTCACTGCGAGGAACGCGATGCCCACAATGCCTAAGCTTAGCCAAGGCGACACGTCGCTCACACCAAAAAATCCGTATCGAAACCCGTCAATCATGTAAAAAAATGGGTTGAGGTGGCTAAGTTTCTGCCAAAAGCTGGGCAGCGAATGGATGGAGTAAAACACGCCGCTTAAAAAGGTCATGGGCATGATGACGAAGTTTTGAAACGCCGCCATTTGGTCAAACTTTTCGGCCCAGAGCCCGGCAATTAAACCCAGCGCGCCCAACATAGCCGCGCCCAAAAGCGCAAAGACAACCACCCACAGCGGAGCCACCAACCCCGGCTGGCCAAACCAATACGTCACTGCCATCACGCCAGCGCCCACGGCCAGTCCGCGCACCACCGACGAGCCTACATAGGCAATAAACCAGCTCCAGTGTGACAGCGGCGTGAGCAGCACAAACACCAGGTTACCCATGATCTTGCTTTGAATCAGGCTGGACGAGCTGTTGGCAAAGGCGTTTTGCAGCACACTCATCATCACCAGGCCAGGCACCAAAAACGCGGTATAGCCCACCGTGCCGTATACCTTGGCACCGCTGTCGAGCACATGGCCAAAGATCAACATGTAGAGCATGGCCGTGAGCACAGGAGCCGCCACAGTTTGGAAGCCCACGCTCCAAAAACGCAGAATTTCTTTGTAGAAAAGGGTTTGCCAACCTGTCATGGGTTTACCCCCATCACGTCCAAAAACACATCTTCCAAATCGGCTTTGCGTATCTCTACATCGTGCGCTTCGATGCCTGCCTCGCGCACCGCAGCCAGGTAATGCTCTATCTCTGCCGCGTTGTGCGCGGGAAACTGCACAATCCGTCCGGTGATACGGGCCTTGTCTGCAAGTTGTTTAGGTAGTTCGCTATCAATTTTAAAGCGCAGCACATTCGATGAGGCAGCTTTGAGCAGCTCGGAAGTTGTGGCCAGTGCAACAATCTTGCCCTGCTTAAGCATGGCAATGCGGCCGCACAATGCCTCGGCTTCTTCCAGATAATGCGTGGTTAGCAGCACCGTGCTGCCCTGTTTATTGAGCTTGGCAATAAACTGCCACAGAGTCTGGCGCAGCTCTACGTCTACGCCTGCCGTGGGTTCGTCCAGCACGATCACGGGCGGCTTGTGCACCAGAGCCTGCGCCATCAGCACGCGCCGCTTCATGCCGCCCGAGAGCTGGCGCATATTGGCGTTGGCTTTGTCGGCCAGTCCCAGGCTGTGCAGCAGCTCATCAATCCACGCGTCATTGTTCTTGACACCAAAGTAGCCCGACTGGATACGCAGCACATCGCGCACGTTAAAAAACGGGTCAAACACCAGTTCTTGTGGCACCACGCCCAGTTTGCGGCGGGCGTTGGCGTAGTCAGATCGCACGTCGTGGCCGTGCACCAAAATATGGCCTGCGGTAGCGCGCGTGAGACCCGCCAAAATGCTGATGAGTGTGGTTTTACCCGCGCCGTTAGGGCCCAGCAAGCCAAAAAACTCGCCCTGCTCGATATTGAGACTGACACCGTCGAGTGCAGTTAATGCACCGCGCGAGCCGGAATATTGTTTGGTAACGGATTGAACTGAAATAGCAGGCATGAACCCACCATTGTAGGGCTTCAATGGCCCTGCGATTGGCTACGCTGCTTGTGTGCAGCGAACCGACGGGGCTATGCGCCCTTCATGGCGCGGCAGGCAGCAGCTCGGCCACGCCGTACATACTGGCCAGCGAGCGCAGTCGCGTGGGCATGGCACGCACAGAGAAGGTTTTGCCCGCTACCTGTGCTTCACGCCTGCACTCCAGTAGCACCGCCAGCGCGGATGAGTCAAACCGGGTGAGCGCACCTGCATCGGCCACCACAGCGCCAGGACCGCTTTGCAAGGCTTGCACCAGCATGCGCGCACAACTGCGCGCGCTGGCGTGGGTGACTTCTTGCGGCAGGATCAGCATGGTGTTATAGCCAAATGGTGAGACCCAAAGTTCGGTCAAAGACTACTTTTTCGCGTTTTTATTGCGTTCGGCCAGTTTGGCAACCAAGCCATCAATGCCATTGGCGTTGATTTCTTGGGCAAACTGCGAGCGGTAGGTTTCGACCAGCCACACGCCCAGCACATTCAAGTCATAGATCTTCCAACCTGTAGCGGTTTTTTCCAGGCGATAGTCCAACTGGATCGGGTCACCACGGCCTTTGATCTCGGATTTGACCACCACTTCGGTGTCTTCCGCAGCGGCGCGCAGTGGCTTCATGGCGATAGTCTGGTCGCGCACTTCAGCCAAAGCTCCAGAGTAAGTGCGCACCAATAAGGTTTTAAATTCTTCTTGCAGGCGTTTTTGCTGCTCAGGGGTGGCTTGTCTCCAGCTACGGCCCACGGCGGCAGCCGTCATACGCACAAAATTGACATTGGGCATGATTTTGCTGTCCACCAAGGCAATCACCTTGCTGGTGTCGCCTGCCTGGATGGCTTTGTCAGCGCGAATGGTGTCCAGCACTTCGGTAGACAGGCGCTTGATCAGCACTTCGGGGCCTTCGGTGGCTTGGGCTAACGCGGCACCGGACAGCAAAGCACCGGTGCTGAGCACAACAGAACTTACTACGGTAAACCAGCGGCGATTGATCAACATATATTTCCTTCAATACGGCAGATGCCGTGTACAGATAACGCAATCCTAGGCTGCCAGGACTACCGCGCATGTAAAGTGGGGGTGTCCAAGGGCTCAAATTTGTGACGAAATACGCAAACCCAGCCTTTTGCACCCGTTGTAAAGCCTGTAAAGCGGCAAAGGAGCTTACTTGTTGGGCTCTTGATCAAAGCGTTCTTCCTTTTCGCTGCCTTTGGGGTCGTCCAGATCTTTGTTGGCCGAACGGGCAACATCGGCTCGGCGTTTGGCCATAAAAGCATCGCGTGTAAAGGTGTATTTGTCCAGCGCGGCACCGTCCATCACATTGCCCAGACGCAAATAGTTTGCACGGGTATTAACCAGGCGCAACGCATTCGTACCAACGCGCGCACGCGCAGGGTCGATACGCGAAACCGGATCGTACGCAGTTTCAGCACTGATGGTAAATGCATCGCGCAGCGTGGATGGCCCAAAGATCGGTAACACAATGTAGGGACCCGCAGGAACCCCCCAACGGCCCAGCGTTTTACCCAGGTCTTCCTGGTGTTTGGGGATACCCGCTTCGCCTGCAATATCGAGCAAACCACCTAAGCCAAAAAATGTATTGACTGAAAACCGCATAAAGCTTTCAGCCGCCAACTGCGGTCGCAGTTGCAAAACGCCGTTCAATGCCGTCCAACCGTCAGACAGGTTACCGAAAAAATTAGTCACCCCTGCACGCATCAAAGACGGCGTCACGGCGGAGTAGGCTATCGCTGCGGGTTTGAGGATCACACGGTCTAAGCCATCATTGAAATTGGCCACGCCACGGTTAAAAGGCTCGATGGGGTCGGAGGGATGGATATTAGGCCCCGTAGCGCAGCCTGAAATTGTAACAAAACAGGTTGCAACCAATATAAAACGAGCGTAAGCAGCTACATTTTTTATAGCAAATTCAAGCCAATCTGGTAATCGATGAGTGCTCATTGTCGGTCTGTTCATTTTTTCCCTCCATTGGCCGCTGGGGCGCTGGGCCCGTCTGCCGCCTTGCTGTAGAGAAACTGCGAAATCAAATTCTCCAGCACCACCGCTGACTGTGTGCTCTTGATCACATCACCAGAGGCGAGGTTTTTTTCCTCCGCGCCGGCTTCGATACCAATGTACTGCTCACCCAGCAAGCCACTGGTCAATATTTTAAGTGAGCTGTCTTTGGGAAAGTTGTACTTGCTTTGCATTGCCAAGCTCACCCGCGCCTGGTAAGTTTTATCGTCAAAGGTGATGGACTCCACACGGCCCACCACCACGCCAGCGCTTTTAACCGCCGCACTGGACTTGAGCCCGCCAATATTGTCAAACTTGGCTACCACCGCATACGTGGAATCAAAATTAAAACTCAGCAAATTGGCCGCCTTGAGCGCCAAAAACAATAGCGCGGCTGCGCCGATCAAAACAAACAAGCCTACCCAGAAATCATTTTTAGAGCGTTGCATACCCATCCTCCTTAAATACTGAACATCAGCGCGGTCAGAATAAAGTCCAAACCCAGCACGGCCAGACTAGCGACCACCACAGTGCGCGTAGTGGCGCGCGAAACACCTTCGGGCGTGGGCAGGGCCTCATAGCCTTGCTGCAAGGCCACAAACGTGACCACCACACCAAACACCACACTTTTGATCACACCGTTACCTACGTCGCGCCACACATCTACGCCGCCTTGCATCTGGCTCCAAAACGCGCCACCGTCTACACCAATCATCAACACGCCCACGATGTAACCGCCCAGAATGCCTACTGCGCTGAAGACTGCCGCCAAAATAGGCATGGCAATCACCCCGGCCCAAAAGCGCGGTGCCAGCACGCGTTGCAAGGGGTCAATGGCCGTCATCTCCATATAACTGAGCACTTCGTCGCGTTTCATCAGGCCAATCTCGGCCGTCAGCGCCGTGCCCGCGCGGCCTGCAAAGAGTAGAGCGGTCACCACAGGCCCGAGTTCACGCACCAAGCCCAGCGCCACCAGCAGACCCAGCGCCTCGGACGAGCCATAGCGTTGCAAAGTGTAGTAGCCCTGCAAACCCAAAACGAAACCGACAAACAAGCCACTGACCGTGATGATGGCCAGCGAGTAATTACCCAAAAAATGAATCTGATCACGCACCAGGCCAAAGCGTTTGAAGGTGGGCAGTAACGAAGCCAGCAAACGCATGAACAGGCGTGCACCATAGCCATAGTCGGCCAACTTGCTGCGTAAGGCAAAGCCTACATCGCCTGGTTTGTACCAACTCATGCGCGCGCCTTCACCACGGGTACGCCCGAGCCAAAATCTTCCTCGACCGTCGCGCCAGGGTAGTGAAAACGCACCGGCCCATCGGGCAATGCGTGCACAAACTGGTGCACCAGAGGGTCACTGCTGTGGCGCACTTCGTCGGGTGTGCCTTGGGCCACAATTTTGCCGTTTGCCAGCACAACGACTTGATCGGCAATGCGAAAGGTTTCTTCCAGATCGTGCGAAACAATGATGCTGGTCAGGCCTAGCACGTCGTTCAAATCGCGAATCAAACGCGCCGCTGTGCCCAGTGAAATCGGATCGAGCCCAGCAAACGGCTCATCGTACATGACCACCTCAGGGTCAAGCGCAATGGCGCGCGCTAGCGCTACACGCCGCGCCATACCACCGCTGAGCTCGCTGGGCATGAGGCTGTGCGCCCCACGCAGGCCCACGGCATTGAGTTTCATCAGCACAATATCGCGGATCAAGGCATCAGGCAGGTCAGTATGCTCGCGCAGCGGAAAAGCCACGTTTTCAAACACACTCAAATCCGTGAACAAGGCGCCAAACTGGAACAGCATGCCCAAGCGACGACGCACGGCGTAGATTTGTTCTTGATCCATGGGCGTGACATCTTGTCCATCAAACAGCAATTGCCCGGTCTGTGCACGATTTTGACCACCAATCAAGCGCAAGAGGGTTGTCTTGCCACCGCCAGAGGCCCCCATCAACGCTGTCACTTTGCCACGCGGCACCGACAGAGTAATGCCATCCAAAATCAAGCGTTCGCCGTAGCCGAAGCTCACATTGCGAAACTCGATCAGTGGACTGCCTTTTTGCATCGCGACGGGTTGTTGTTCCTGAGAATCCATAAAAAACAAGAGCCGGAGAATGTCCGGCTCTTGATCATACGGGAATTCCTGCGACCCTAGCGCCCCCAAAACATGGGGAGTGCCCACTGATGCAGGATATCAACGCGGCAAATCGCTAAAACCCATCAGAAACTCATCGACCGATCTTGCCGCCTGGCGGCCCTCGCGAATGGCCCACACCACCAGCGACTGGCCGCGGCGCATGTCGCCAGCGGCAAACACCTTGGCTACATTGGTGGCATAGCCACCCGTGAAATCGGTGCTGGCTTTGGCGTTGCCACGGGCATCTTTGTCAATACCAAAGGCCTCCAGCACAGAAGCCACCGGGCTCACAAAGCCCATGGCCAGTAGCACCAGGTCAGCTGGGATCACTTTCTCAGTGCCCGCTATTTCCGTCATCTTGCCGCCCGCCCACTCCAGGTGCACGGTCTTGAGGGCTTTGACCTTGCCTTTGTCTTTGCCCTCACCAGCGATGAACTCTTTGGTGGCAATAGCAAATTCGCGCTCGCAGCCCTCTTGGTGACTGGAGCTGGTGCGCAGCTTGGTGGGCCAATAGGGCCAGACCAGGGGTTTGTTTTCATGCTCGGGGGGCATGGGCATCAGCTCAAACTGCGTCACGCTCTCTGCGCCGTGGCGGTTGCTGGTGCCCACGCAGTCGCTGCCGGTGTCGCCACCACCGATGACCACGACATGTTTGCCGTCAGCCCGCAACTGGTCTTTGAACTTGTCGCCCGCATTCACCTTGTTTTGCATGGGCAAAAACTCCATCGCAAAGTGCACGCCGTCCAGGTCGCGGCCCGGCACGGGCAGATCGCGGCTTTGCTCGGCACCGCCAGTCAGCAGCACGGCATCGAAGTCTTTTTTCAGTTGTTCGGGGCTGATGCTCTCTTTGGCCCAGTTGGTGACCTTACTGCCCTTGTCCAAAGCCGCGACCATCACGCCGGTTTTGAACGTCACACCCTCAGCCTGCATTTGCTCGACCCGGCGGTCGATATGGTGCTTTTCCATCTTGAAGTCTGGAATGCCGTAGCGCAGCAGGCCACCCACGCGGTCGTTCTTTTCAAACAGCGTTACATCATGGCCCGCGCGTGCCAGTTGCTGCGCTGCGGCCATGCCTGCGGGGCCGCTGCCGACCACGGCAACCTTCTTGCCTGTCTTGTGTTGGGCAATCTGCGGCTTAACCCAACCCTCTTTCCAGGCGCGGTCGATGATGGCGTGCTCGATGCTCTTGATACCAATCGGGTCGTCATTGATATTGAGTACGCAGGCTTCTTCGCAAGGCGCGGGGCAGATGCGGCCCGTAAATTCAGGGAAGTTGTTGGTACTGTGCAGCACCGTGATGGCGTTCTTCCAGTCGCCTTGGTACACCAGGTCGTTGAAGTCCGGAATGATGTTGTTCACCGGGCAACCGTTGTTGCAAAACGGCGTGCCGCAGTCCATGCAACGCGCACCCTGCTTCTTGGCATCTTCTTCGGAGAGGCCGATAACAAACTCTTTGTAATGCTTGAGGCGCTCAGGCACGGGCTTGTAGCCCTCTTCAACGCGTTCAAATTCTAAAAATCCAGTGGTTTTTCCCATGATCTTCAACTCTTTAGTGGGTCAATCAAACTCAAATAGCTATTAATTTAATAGCTGCTTACACTATGTTTTACTGGGCTAGAGGCATAAAACATAGATAAAACCAGCCTACACCAATGCCTTGGCAGCCTTGGTCGCCATCTCGCCCAGCGCGCGCTTGTACTCGGTGGGGAAGACCTTGACAAACTTGCCGCGCTGCTCGGGCCAGTGGTCCAGAATCTCGCGGGCGCGCAGACTACCGGTCCAGCGGTGGTGGTCTTCTACCAGTTTCTTGAGTAGCACTTCATCGCTGGCGGCTTTGCCGTCGCTGCCGTGGTGCAGCGGGTCGGTTTGCTCGGCCGTCGCTACGACCTTGCTTAAACCTACCATAGAGGTGTTGCAGCGCTTGGCAAATTGGCCGTCTGCGTCGTACACATAGGCCACGCCGCCGCTCATGCCTGCGGCGAAGTTGCGGCCGGTTTTGCCCAGCACCACAGCGGTGCCGCCGGTCATGTATTCACAGCCGTGGTCGCCGGTGCCTTCCACTACCGCAGTCGCACCCGATAGGCGCACGGCAAAGCGCTCGCCTGCTACGCCGCGCAGGAAGGCTTCGCCTTCGGTCGCGCCGTACAAAACGGTGTTGCCGACAATGATGTTTTCTGTAGCGTTACCTCTAAAGTCAATGCTCGGGCGCACCACAATGCGGCCACCGCTCATGCCCTTGCCGGTGTAGTCGTTGGCCTCGCCAATCAAATACAGCGTAATGCCGCGCGCCAGAAAAGCACCGAAGCTTTGGCCGCCTGTGCCTTCGAGCTGAATGCGGATGGTGTCGTCGGGCAAGCCTGCCGAGCCGTAGCGCTTGGCTACTTCACCCGACAGCATCGCGCCAACCGAGCGGTTCACGTTACGCGCCTGCTCGATGAAATGCACCTTCTCGCCTTTTTCCAGCGCGGGGCGGGCTTTCTCGATCAGCTTCAAGTCCAGCGCCTTGTTCAGCGCATGGTCTTGCACACCTTCGTGCTTGCGCGGTACGTCGGCGGGCACTTCAGGCAGGTAGAAGATGCGGCTGAAATCCAGGCCCTTGGCCTTCCAATGCGAAATACTTTTTTGCGTGTCCAGCAGCTCGGCATGGCCGATCAGGTCGTCAAACTTTTTGATGCCCAGTTGCGCCATGATGCCGCGCGCTTCTTCGGCGACAAAGAAGAAATAGTTGACCACATGCTCGGGCTTGCCCGAAAACTTGGCGCGCAGCACGGGGTCTTGCGTAGCCACGCCTACGGGGCAGGTGTTGAGGTGGCATTTGCGCATCATGATGCAGCCCTCAGCCACTAGGGGTGCGGTGGCAAAGCCCATTTCGTCGGCGCCCAGCAGCGCGGCGATGACTACGTCGCGGCCGGTCTTCATCTGGCCGTCGGCTTGCACACGGATGCGGCCTCTTAACCTGTTCAACACCAGCGTCTGCTGCGTCTCGGCCAGGCCCAGTTCCCACGGTGTGCCTGCGTGCTTAAGGCTAGACAGGGGCGATGCACCCGTGCCACCGTCGTGCCCAGCTATCACCACATGGTCGGCCTTGCACTTGGCCACGCCTGCGGCCACCGTGCCCACGCCTACCTCGCTCACCAGCTTGACCGAAATGTCGGCGGCGCTGTTGGCGTTTTTCAGATCGTGGATGAGTTGGGCCAGGTCTTCAATCGAATAAATATCGTGGTGCGGTGGTGGGCTAATGAGGCCGACACCGGGCACGCTGTAGCGCAGCGCGCCGATGTATTCAGACACCTTGCTGCCGGGCAACTGGCCGCCTTCGCCGGGCTTGGCACCTTGCGCCATCTTGATCTGGATCTGGTCAGCAGAGGACAGGTACTCCGCTGTCACACCAAAGCGACCCGAAGCCACTTGTTTGATCTTGCTGCGCAGTGAGTCGCCTGCCTTCAAGGGAATGTCAGAGACGATGCGCTGGTTGCCCAGGCTGGTGCCTACGCTGTCGCCGTCTTTGATGACGGGGATAAAGCGTTTGCCTTTGCCCTCTGGCAGGCCCAGTTTGGCATTTTCGGCACGGGCGGCGGCTACTTCGGCGCGGTAGCGTAGCGGGTCTTCGCCGCCCTCGCCCGTGTTGCTCTTGCCGCCAATGCGGTTCATCGCCACGGCCAGCGTGGTGTGCGCTTCGGTGCTGATGGAGCCCAGCGACATGGCACCGGTGGCGAAGCGTTTGACGATTTCTTTGGCGGGCTCTACCTCGTCGATGCTGATGGCTTTGGCCGGGTCAAATTTAAACTCGAACAAACCACGCAAGGTGAGGTGGCGCTTGCTTTGGTCGTTGATGATCTGGGCGTATTCTTTGTAGGTGGCTGCGTTGTTGGCGCGGGTGGCGTGTTGCAGCTTGGCAATCGCGTCTGGGGTCCACATATGGTCTTCACCGCGTACGCGCCAGGCGTATTCACCGCCCACTTCCAGCATGCTTTCCAAAATCGGGTCGGTGCCATAGGCGGCTGCGTGGGTGCGAATGGCCTCTTCGGCAATTTCAAACACGCCGACTCCACCGACCTGGGTGGCGGTGCCGTAGAAGTATTTTTCAACAAACGGTTTGTCCAGGCCCACGGCTTCAAAAATCTGCGAACCGCAGTAACTCATGTAGGTGCTGATGCCCATTTTGGACATAACCTTGTTCAGGCCTTTGCCGACGGCTTTGACAAAGTTATAGACGGCCTTGTCGGCATCGACATCTTTGGTGTGCTTGGTCAGCTCAATCACCGTCTCCAGCGCCAGGTAGGGGTGCACGGCCTCTGCGCCGTAGCCTGCCAGCAGGGCGAAGTGGTGTGTCTCTCTTGCCGAACCTGTTTCCATAATGAGGCCAGCATTGCAACGCTGGCCAGCCTTAACCAAGTGCTGGTGAATAGCAGACAGTGCCAGCAGCGCAGGCACGGGCACGCGGGCCTCGCTCATCGCGCGGTCTGACACGATCAAAATGTTATGGCCGCTCTTGATCGCGTCCACGGCTTCGGCGCACAACGAGGCGATTTTGGCCTCTACGCCTTCACGGCCCCAGGCGGCGGGGTAGGTGATGTCGAGCGTATAGCTTTTGAACTTGCCGCGTGAATGCGCCGCAATGTCGCGCAGCTTGGCCATGTCGGCAAAGTCCAGCACGGGCTGGCTGACTTCCAGACGTAGCGGCGGGTTGACGGCGTTGATGTCCAGCAGGTTCGGCTTGGGGCCGATGAATGACACGAGCGACATGACGATCTGCTCGCGGATGGAGTCGATCGGTGGGTTGGTCACCTGGGCAAAGAGCTGTTTAAAGTAGTTGTACAGCGGCTTGTTTTTGTCGGACAAAACCGCCAACGGGCTGTCGTTGCCCATGGAGCCGACGGCTTCTTCGGCGTTGGCGGCCATGGGGGCCATGAGGAATTTAAGGTCTTCCTGCGTGTAGCCGAAGGCTTGTTGGCGATCCAGCAAACTCGCCCCCACGCTTGTCACTTCGTGTACTGCGCTGCCCCCCATGGGGGCCCTCGCGCCTTGGGACGGCCCGGCGGCGCTCGCTGCCGCTTTTGGCACGTCGTCCAGCTTGATACGCACTTCATCAATCCACTGGCGATACGGCTTGCTGTTGGCGAGCTGGCTTTTCAGCTCTTCGTCGTCGATCAAACGGCCTTGCTCTAGGTCGATCAAAAACATTTTGCCCGGCTGCAAGCGCCATTTCTTGACGATTTTGCTTTCCGGGATGTGGTGCAGCACGCCGGCCTCGGACGCACAGACCACCAGGTCGTCATCCGTCAAGATGTAGCGTGCGGGGCGCAGGCCGTTGCGGTCGAGCGTGGCACCAATCTGGCGGCCATCCGTAAACGCAATGGCGGCTGGGCCATCCCACGGCTCGATCATCGAGGCGTGGTATTCATAGAAGGCGCGGCGGCGCTCGTCCATCAGGGTGTGCTGCTCCCAAGGCTCAGGCATCAGCATCATCATGGCGTGGGCGATGGGGTAACCGGCGGCGGTCAACAGCTCCAGCGCATTGTCAAAGGTAGCAGTGTCAGACTGGCCTTCAAAGCTGATGGGGTAGAGCTTTTTCAAGTCGTCGCCCAGCACGGGCGACTTCATCACGCCTTCACGGGCGCGCATCCAGTTGAAGTTGCCGCGCACCGTGTTGATCTCGCCGTTGTGGGCGACGTAACGGTAGGGGTGGGCCAGCGGCCACTCGGGAAAGGTGTTGGTAGAAAAGCGCTGGTGCACCAAGGCCAGGGCCGAGACGCATTTGGC
>JAYVJV010000088.1:0-32419 GCA_043769005.1 Polaromonas sp.
CCAGAGGAATTTGATGCTACCTGGGCATCGCGCATTGGAGTCCCCATGCCATTGTCTGGCGTAACAGTGTTAACAGCCCAAGGACGTGTCCGCAAATCGCTGTGGAACAAAAAAGTGCACTTTGACGAACCTATCACCGACTGGCAACCGGAACGGTACATGCGTTGGACATACCGCTTCCACCCCACCTCATTTCCGCCCCATGCGCTAGACGACCATGTGATGATTGGTGGGCATTACTTTGACCTGCATGACACCAGTTTTACCCTGACACCGGTTCCTGAGGGAACGCGTTTAGATATCAATGCACATTACCGTGTGAGCACGCAGTTTAATTTTTACTCCGAACGCGTTGCGCAATGGCTGCTGGGCAATATGCTGGATACAGGCTTAGTGTTTTATAAAAATAGAAGCGAGGCTGTGCCCGTAAAGCAATAAATTTTGCTTAAATCAGCTGCACTCGCCACTTGATGTATTCGCCCTTTGAATAACCAAAACATCGCCATTGTCGGCGCAGGCTTTGCAGGTCTGGCCTCTGCAACGCTACTGGCCCGCGCAGGGCACAGCGTGACTGTCTTTGAAAAATTTGCCGCACCCCAGGCGGTGGGTGCGGGCATCTTGATCCAGCCCACTGGCTTGGCCGCCATGCGCACGCTGGGCATTTTGGACGAGGTGCTGGCACATGGGGCCAAGGCGGACTGGCTGTATGGCGTGAACCAGCATGGGCGGCGGGTGATTGATATTCGCTACGCGCGCTGGCAGCGTGGCAGCTACGGGCTGGGCTTGCACCGGGGCGTACTGTTTAACGCGCTGTGGCGGGTGGCTACCGAGGCAGGTGTGCAGATCAAAATGGGGCACGAAGTGCAGCAGTTAAGTGCGCTGCAAGGCTTTGACTTGCGCGTGATTGCCGATGGTGCCAATTCGCAACTGCGCGGCCAAACGGGCCTGAAGTACAAAGACACGCTCTACCCCTGGGGTGCGGTGTGGGCCGTGCTGCCAGACCCAGACCGCGAGTACGGCACCACCCTGTGGCAGTGGTACCGGCGCGCCCACCAGATGCTGGGCATCATGCCTACCGGGTTAGCACCGGGCAGCAGCACCCCGGTGGTGAGCTTGTTTTGGAGCCTGCGAGCGGACCGTTATGCAGACTTGCAAAAAGCCGGTTTACAGGCCTGGAAAAACACCGTACTCGCGCTGAACCCGGCCTGTGCCGAGCTGCTCTCGCACATCACCCGCATGGAGCAGCTCACCTGGGCCCGCTACCACGACGTGGTGATGCCGCGCTACCACACCGCAGGCAGTAGCGATTGCACGGTAGTGATCGGCGATGCGGCGCATGCCACCAGCCCGCAGCTTGGGCAGGGCACCAATCTGGCGCTCTTGGACGCAGTCGCCTTGGCGCAGAGCATCAGCAGTGCCAGTGATATGCCCAGCGCGCTGGCCGCCTACACCCAAGCACGGCGCGGCCACCTGCACTTTTACAGCCAGGCCAGCCGCCTGCTGACACCGCTGTTTCAAAGCGATTTGACTGTGCTGCCGTGGCTGCGTGATGTGTTTTTGGCCACCAGTGCAGGCTGGCCCTTGCTGAAGGGGGTGAATTTGCAAACCCTGGTGGGCGTGCGCAAGGGCTGGCTGGGTGGCCAGCTGAGCCTGCTACAGACGCGAGAGCAGATTGCCAAAGTCTGAGGGGTGAGGCGGCTTGGAGAAGAAGGCATCGGCCCCGGCCAGCGTGGCGCGCATGCGGTCTACCACGCCATTGCGGCTGGTAATCATGAAAATCTTGGGCGGCTTCATGCCGTGCAACTGGCTGATGCGCTTGATGGCGCGGCATACCTCAAAGCCGTCTTTGCCTGCCATGTTCACGTCCAGCAACACGCCGTCAAATATGGTGTGCTCTACCATCTCCAGCGCCTCAATGCCGTTGGCGGCTTCATACACATCCACATTGTCTTGCAGCGCCAGCTTGGCACGCAGATAAAAGCGGGCGGCCAGGTCGTCGTCTACCACCAGCACGCGTTTGCGTTTGGTAAAGGCATCGGTGTAGTCCTGTCCCGAGGCCATGGCCGCCATGATCTCTTCGTACTCGGGCAGCATGGCCTGCTCTTCCCAGTCCAGCGGCAAAGTCGACTCGTAACCCAACGCGCGTCCCCCCCCGGGGCCGGGGCCGGCCCAGTCGTGCTGGTGCAAGGGGATTGACATGCGCTACAGGTGTATCAAATAGATAGCAAATTATTGCATGGCCTCAACGGGGCGGCGCGTTTTTACGTAGGCATCTGTGGGCAAATACGCACGGCCGTCGGCATACCGCCACTGCACCATGGTGCCTTTGCCGCCGCGCATATCCAGCTTGCCCACATAGGCACCCATGGTACTTTGCTGGTCAATGGCGCGAAACTCGGCCGGGCCAAAGGGCGTACTAAACTTCAGGCCCCGCATGGCGGTAACGAGTTTTTCGTTGTCGGTGCTGCCTGCTTTTTTGATGGCCGCAAAGATGGCCTGCATGCTGGCATAGCCGACGACCGAGCCGACCTTGGGGCTTTCCTTGAAGCGTTTGTAGTAGTTGGCTGCAAACGAGGCGTGGTCGCGGTTGTCGATCTGGTCCCAGGGGTAGCCGGTGACGATCCAGCCCTTAGGGGTTTCGTCGCGCAGCACGTCCAGGTACTCGGGCTCACCGGAGAGCAGGGAGACGACGGGCATCTTGGGGAAGACGTTGCGCTGGTTGCCCTCGCGCACCAGGCGCGCCAGATCGGCACCAAAGCTGACGTTAAAAATCGCATCCGGTTTGCTGGCCATGATGGCCGACAGCGTGGTGCCTGCCTCCAGCTTGCCCTGCGCAGGCCATTGCTCGCCGACAAACTCCACGTCGGGGCGGCGGGCTTTGAGCAGCTCTTTGAACGAAGCCACTGCGCTTTGGCCGTACTCGTAGTTGGGCGCAATCGTGGCCCAGCGCTTGGCGGGCAGCTTGGCGGCCTCTTCCACCAGCATGGCAGCCTGCATGTAGGTGCTGGGGCGCAGGCGGAAGGTGTAGCGGTTGCCTTTGTCCCACACGATCGCGTCGGTCAGCGGCTCGCTGGCCACAAACAGGCGTTTGTTTTTTGCAGCGTGGTCGGCCAAGGCCAAACCGACGTTGCTGAAAAAGCCGCCCATCAGCACATCGACCTTTTCGTTGGACGTAAGCTCTACCGCATGGCGCAGGGCCTCTTCGGGCTTGCCTGCGTCGTCACGGGCAATCACCTCGACTTTGCGGCCCAGCAAGCCGCCTTTGGCGTTGATTTCTTCCACCGCCAGTTGCCAGCCCTGCTTGTAGGGCGTGGTGAACTGGGCGATGGTGGAGTAGCTGTTGATTTCGCCGATTTTGATGGGCTTGGTTTCTGCCAGTACGGTCGTAGTAGCAAGCACTGCAAACATCGTAAAACCCAACGCAAATTTTTTCATTATTCCTGTCCTTAAAGCGGCTCGGGTACGAACCGCAGTAGCTATCGGCCTGGCCGTGCTGCAATGTAACGCAGCCAGCTTGCTAGAAGATGACCCGAAGCTCAAAATGGGTCAATATGTATCTGAACTGCGCATAACTGCGAGATACACCCACTTACTGTTGCCCAGGTGCACCGATTAGTGCGGTTTGACCAATGCAACCGTTTTATCGTCCGCACGGCTGGCCTTCCAGGCACCAAACAAGGCAATCAGCCCCGGCACCAAAATCAGTGCCCAAATAATCTTTGACAAATTGGCCTGCACCCAGGGCATATTGCCAAAGAAATAGCCCGCCAGGCACAAACCCACCACCCAGATGATGCCGCCCGCCACGTTGTACATGCTGAACTTGGCCCGCGTCATCTCGGCCACACCCGCCACAAAGGGCACAAAGGTGCGAATAAACGGCATAAAGCGCGCCAGAATGATGGTGACACCACCATGCGTTTCGTAAAACTGGTGCGCCTTGTCAAACGCTTTCTTGTTGAAAAACCGCGAGTCTTCCCACTGAAACACCTTGGGCCCAAAATAGCGCCCAATGGAGTAGTTGCACTGGTCACCCAAAATCGCCGCCACCAGCAGTACGCTAATGGCCAGCGGCAAGTTCATCAGCCCCGCACCGCACAGCGCACCCGTGATAAACAGCAGCGAGTCGCCGGGCAAAAACGGCATGACCACCACTCCCGTTTCGGTAAACACAATTAAAAACAGCAGCACATAGACCCAGGTGCCGTACTGGGTCACGAAGGCCTGCAAGTGCTTGTCGATGTGCAGGATGAGGTCGAGGAGGTAGGTAATGAGTTCCATGGTTTGTATACATCAAACTGTTTTATGTTTTTTTGAAATATCCGTGTTAGCTGCAAGAGTTTTATTTGCCTCGCGAGTATTCGCAGCGCCTTTGAACTTCTTTTGACGTGACACCTCAATAGCCGCTCGGGTCTGAGACGGAGGCACCTTGAGTTCCAGTGGGAACGCTTCCTCTGCTGCAACGCGCGTTAGCAGCACGCGCACGGCATCAGCTACGGTCAGCCCCATAGCAGCCAGTGCCTGGGTAGCCTGAGTTTTAATCGTGTCGTCCACGCGAATGTGGAGCATGGTGGTAGCGGCCATTGGGGTGCTCCTGTGAAGTGGCTCTTATTGTATCTCAATTGAGACCTTCTATTAGGCGAGGTTATCACTGTTGGGGGATCACTGTCGAATGCATTACGCAATCCTGTGAAGGGTATCAAAGCTGCGTCGATACACCCGCCTAGATGAGCGACTGCGATACGTTTAGCCACCACAACACCGTCGTCCATCCACGTGACACCAAAGCCGCCTGATTTGCGACACAATGCCGGGTGAGCCATTCAACCTGAGGAGACCCACATGACACAAGCCTATGTATACGACGCTATCCGTACCCCACGCGGCAAAGGCAAAAAAGACGGTAGCCTGCACGAGGTGAAACCCGTCAACCTGCTGGCTGGCGTGCTGCGCGAGCTGCAGCGCCGCAACGACTTTGACACCGCCCAGGTGGACGACGTGGTGATGGGCGTGGTCTCGCCTATTGGCGAGCAGGGATCGGTGATTGCCAAGGTGGCGGCGCTGAAAGCCGGCTGGGACTTTCGCTGCTCGGGCGTGCAGCTCAACCGCTTTTGCGCCTCGGGCCTGGAGGCCGTGAACATGGCCGCGCAAAAGGTACGCAGCGGCTGGGAAGACCTGGTAGTGGCTGGCGGCGTGGAGAGCATGAGCCGCGTGCCGATTGGCTCGGACGGCGGCGCCTGGGCGCAAGACCCCGAGACCAACCGCGCTACCGACTTTGTACCACAGGGCATAGGTGCCGATCTGATTGCCACCATTGAAGGCTTTCGGCGCGAGGACGTAGATGCCTTTGCGCTGGAGTCGCAAAAGCGGGCCGCCAAGGCGCGCGAGGGCGGCTTTTTTGCGGGCAGCGTGGTGCCAGTGAAAGACTTTTTAGACCAGACCATTTTGGACTACGACGAGTTCATCAAGCCACACACCACGATGGAGGGCCTGGCCTCGCTCAAGAGCGCGTTTGAGCAGATGGGGGCAATGGGTTTTGATCAGGTGGCGCTGAATCGCTACCCGCAGGTGGAGCGCATCATGCATGTGCACCACGCAGGCAATTCGTCGGGTATTGTCGATGGCGCTGCCGCGATACTGATAGGCTCTGAGGCCGCTGGCAAAACCCATGGCTTCACGCCCCGCGCCCGCATCGTCGCTGCCGCGCTGAGCGGTGCCGACCCGACCATCATGCTGACTGGCCCCATGCCCGCCGCGCGCAAGGCGCTGGCCAAGGCGGGGATGACGATTGACCAGATCGACCTGTTCGAGGTGAACGAGGCCTTTGCCGCTGTGCCCATGCGCTTTATGAAGGAGATGGGTGTGCCGCATGACAAGGTGAATGTGAACGGCGGTGCCATCGCTATGGGCCACCCGCTAGGTGCTACGGGGGCGATGATTTTGAACACCTTGATAGACGAGCTGCACCGCCGCAAGCTGCGCTATGGGCTGGCAACCTTGTGTGTGGGTGGGGGCATGGGGATTGCGACGATTGTGGAACGCATGTAGCCCGATACCCAGCTCTCCGGTCGGAAAAGTGTTTGCAAACCGCCCTCATGCTGGGGTACCAGAAATCGGGCGATTTGCAAACACTTTTCCTCCTGCACACATTGCGGCGCGCTGCCCGTAGCTTTCTGCGGCGCTGACTTAAATTCTGAGCGTCACCTCTGTTTATATTCATCTACTTTTACCGGCCATGAAAACCATTCAATACACCCTCTCAGGCGGCATCGCCACGCTCACCTTTGACGAGCCAGGCTCGCCTGTCAACACCATGTGCCTGGACTGGCAGGCGGACTTGAGCGAAGTGGTGTCGCTGCTGCTGAAGGACAAGGCGCAGATCCAAGGCATCATGCTGGCATCTAACAAAACCACCTTCTTTGCTGGTGCAGACTTGAAGGGCGTGATGCGCCTCAAGCCCGAAGACGCGGCGCGCTGCTACGTCGAAGTCGAGCTGATCAAGAAACACTTCCGCACCATCGAGACCCTGGGCAAGCCGGTGGTGACCTGCCTCAACGGCACTGCCCTGGGTGGCGGGTGGGAACTGGCGCTGGTGGGGCACTACCGCATTGCGGTGAGCGACAAGAAAATTCAATTCGGTTTACCCGAGGTGACGCTGGGCCTCTTGCCCGGTGCCAGCGGCATCAGCAAGATGACGCGCCACCTGGGCTTGCTCAAAGCGCAGCCGTATCTGATGGAAGGCAAAACCTTTGGCGCGCAGGAGGCGTTGGAGCTGGGCCTGGTGCACGCGTTGGTCTCTGACCCGGCCATGCTGCGCAGCAAGGCGATTGAATTCATCACTGCCCACGCCAGCGACCCTGCGGCCTATACCCACCCTTGGGATAGCAAAGACTACAAAATCCCCGGTGGCAAGCCCTCCAGCCCCGCCCTGGCCGGTGCCCTCAGCGTGGCACCCGCCATGCTGCGCAAAACCACGCGCGGCCTGCTGCCAGCGCCCGAGGCGATTCTGGCCTGCATGGTGGAGGGCGCGAGTGTCGACTACGACACCGCGCTGCGCATCGAGAGCCGCTACCTGGCCAAGCTGATGACGGGTGCGAACGCCAAGGCCATGATCAACACCTTCTTCTTCAACATGAACGCCATCAAGAGCGGTGCGTCGCGGCCCAAAGGCGTAGAGAGGTTCAAGCCCGGCAAGGTCGGCATTCTGGGCGCAGGCATGATGGGCGCGGGCATTGCGTATGCGCAGGCCAGCAAAGGCATTGCCACCGTCATCAAAGACGTGAGCATGGACAAGGCCGAGGCTGGCAAGGCCTACAGCAGCAAACTCACTCAGTCGCGTGTGGACAAAGGCCGCATGACAGTGCAAGACCAGGCCGCCCTGCTGGCGCGCATTACCCCCACCGACAAGGCGCAAGATTTGCAGGACTGCGACCTGATTATAGAAGCCGTGTTTGAGCAACGCGAACTCAAAGCCAAGGTCACGCAAGAGGCTGAACCTAGGCTGAAAGCAGGCGGTTTTTTCGCCTCCAACACCTCTACGCTGCCCATCAGCAGCCTGGCCACCGCCAGCGCCCAGCCGGACAAATTCATCGGCATCCATTTCTTCAGCCCGGTGGACAAGATGAAGCTGGTGGAGATCATTCGCGGCAAGCAGACGGATGATGAAACCGTGGCCCGCGCCTTTGACTATGTGCAGGCGCTGGGCAAAATCCCCATCGTCGTCAACGACTCGCGTGGCTTCTACACCAGCCGCACCTTTGGCACCTTTGTGATGGAAGGCGCGGCCATGCTGGGCGAGGGCATCCCGGCGGCGGTGATCGAAAACACTGGCATCCAGGCCGGCATGCCCGTCGGGCCGCTGGCTGTGCTGGACGAAACCGCGCTGTCGCTGTCGGTGCATGTGATGGAGCAAACCATGCAGGACTTTGCCACCGAGGGCAAAACCTACACCCCCAGCAAAGGCGAGCTGCTGGTGACCAAAATGGTCAAAGAATTCAAGCGCCCTGGCCGCGCAGCAGGCGCGGGCTTTTATGACTACCCCGCTGGCGGCAAAAAAACGCTGTGGCCCGGCTTGGCAGAGCATTTTGGAAAAGCCAACGCAGCGTGGGACATCCAAGAGATCAAAGACCGCCTGCTCTACCGCCAGGCCATCGAGACCGCCCGCTGCCTGCACGAAGGCGTGCTCACCAGCGTGCACGATGCCAACATCGGCTCCATCTTCGGCATTGGCTTTCCTGTGTGGACGGGCGGGGCCTTGCAGTTTATTTATGGCATAGGCTTAGAGGCATTTGCCCAACGTGCGGCACAATTGGCGGGCATGCACGGCGCAGGTTTTGCGCTGGACGCTGCGGTATGCACCACCCTCGCCCATCACCAACCCCGCTACTGATCTATGCACCCCACGGCACCCTCCCCGGTTGCGCCCGGCCAGGCCCTAGCTCGGCCCCATTCCAAAACCGAACTGTTTTTAGCGTTTAACAGCATTGCCTTGCAAGGCTTTGGCGGGGTGCTGACCATTATTCAGCGCGAGATGGTGGACAAGCGCCGCTGGATGACGCAGCAAGAGTTCGTCGAAGACTGGGCGGTGTCGCAAATTTTGCCCGGCGGCAATGTGATCAACCTGTCCATCATCCTGGGTAACCGCTACTTTGGCTGGCGCGGCGCACTGGTGGCGCTGGCGGGCATGCTGGCGGTGCCGATGGTGATTGTGCTGCTGCTGGCCACGCTGTACACCCAGTTTGCCCATGTGCAGGCCATCAGCGGCGCGGTACGCGGCATGGGCGCAGCAGCGGCAGGTTTGATTGGCGCAGCGGCCATCAAGATGCTCGGCAGCTTGAAGAAGAATATTCTTGGAATGCTGATTAGTTGGGCGCTGATTGCTATGACGTTTATAGCCGTCAGCCTGCTGCGCTGGCCCTTGATTTACACCGTGCTGGGCTTGGGCGCGCCCGCCTTTGCCTACGCCTGGCTCCTGGTGCGGCGTGAAGAAAAACGCGTGGCCCCACGCAGCGAAGGTGCGGTATGAGCCTAGACCAATGGTTGGCGCTGTTTTCGCATTTTTTGTTGTTGTCGCTACTAGCCATCGGCGGAGCCATCACTGCCGCACCCGACATGCACCGCTATGTGGTGGAGCGCCAGCACTGGCTGACCGACGCGCAATTTAACGCTAGCATCGCTATCGCCCAGGCGGCGCCGGGCCCCAATGTGCTGTTTATCCCCCTGCTGGGCTGGCAAACGGGCCTGGCACTGGGCGGTACCTATGGGGCAGCGGCAGCGGGCTTATGCGCCACCTTCATCGGCATCATGCTGCCCAGCAGCCTGCTCACCTTCAGTGCGGCGCGCTGGCTGCACCACAACGCCAACCACATCATTGCGCGCGCCAGCAAAGCGTCGCTAGCTCCTATTTCAATAGCTCTTTTGATTGCCACCGCCTGGCTGCTAAGCGCAGCGCACAATCAGCCCGCGAAAGACTGGCCACTGTGGCTGCTCACCGGTGTAAGCCTGCTGATGGCCTGGCGCACCAAACTGCACTTGCTCTGGCTGCTGGGCACGGGTGCGCTGCTGGGGGCGCTGGGGCTGGTGTAGGAGTCTGGGCGACAGAGGGTTTTACCGTGGGCTCTCAAAAAACACGTAATTGGACGCATAGTCGCTGATCTCAAAATACACACGTTTTTCGTTGGCATCGGCAATCATATTGAGGTTTTCGTCCAGCACGCCGTAGCCAAAGCGGTAGGGGCGCGGCTTGTTATCGTCGGTGCCCATCGCGGTCGAGAGTTTGTCAATTTTGAGAAAACGGCGCATGACTTTATCGCCTGCATAAATTTCCAGTACGCCGTTGGTGCCGGTCCAGTTCTGGATGTCGCGCTGAATCTTGTTTTGCTGCTCTTGTGTGCATCCAGCCAAGGCAAATAGTGCGTAAGAAGCTACTGAAATAATAGCTATTCGGTTGAATTTCATAAATAAGTCCTTGGATAACAAAGAGGATTGTGAGAGATGAAGTATTATCAAAAAATATGCCGCGATCAACGCCGCTGGCGCAAGGCCTCGTACAGGCACACGCCACTGGCGACCGACACGTTCAGGCTTTCTACCGCGCCATGCATGGGGATGCTAACCAGCTCATCGCAGGTTTTGCGGGTGAGCTGGCGCATACCAGCACCCTCAGCCCCCAGCACCAGCGCCACGGGGCCTTTAAGGTCTGCGTCGTAAATGGTTTTATCAGCATCGTCACTGGTGCCAATGATCCAGATGTTGCGCTCTTTCAGCTCATTTAACGTACGAGCCAAATTGGTAACCATAAAGTAAGGCACCGTCTCGGCCGCGCCGCTGGCCACCTTGGACACCGTGGCGTTAATGCCGACCGCATGGTCTTTGGGGGCAATCACGGCGTGTGCGCCTGCACCATCGGCCACTCGGAGCACCGCGCCCAGGTTATGCGGATCGGTCACGCCATCCAGCACCAAAATCAGCGGATTGGGTTTGTCTGCACTGGCTTCCAGCTGCTCCAGCAGCTCGTCCAGCGAATGCGCCTGCGCCACCGGGTGGGCCAGCGCCACCACGCCCTGGTGGCCATGGCCGCCCGACATTTTGGACAAGCGCAGGCCGTCAGCCTCGATCAGCCGCACGCTAGCCTGCGCTGCCTTGTCAACAAAGCTGCGCATGCGCGCGTCGCGGCGCGAGGCATCGTAGTAAATTTCAATCACGGAGGCAGGTGCGGTTTTAACCCGTACGCCTACGGCATGAAAGCCGTAGAGAATTTTGGTGGAGGACATGGCTGCATTATCGTGCTTCGTTGGCACGCCGATGAATCTGCTACCCTTGCCCCATCTATGCAGCCTGGCCAAGTCGTTTTTTTTCTCGCCATCCTACTGGGGATTCAGCCTATCACCACCGACCTGTATCTGCCGGCACTGCCTGCTATTGCGGATGACTTGCGTGCGAGTGCAGGACAGGTACAACTGACCTTGACGGCCCTGCTGTTGGCGTTTGGCACCTCACAACTGGTGTGGGGGCCGCTGAGCGACAAGTATGGCCGCAAACTGGTTTTGGTGGCAGGAACACTGACCTATACCGCAGCCTCTGTGGGCAGTGTACTGGCCAGCAGTATTGAACAGTTAATTGCCTGGCGTGCATTGCAAGGTGTGGCCATGGGAGCGGTGGTGATGTGCGCGCGGGCCATGACGCGGGATTTGTATACACCTGTGGAAGGCGCGCGGGCGATGAGCAAGGGCTTGTCTGGCTTGGGTTTGATTGCCTGTGCCAGTGCACCCTTGGGTGGGCTGCTGACGGACAGGTGGAACTGGCGGGCAGCGCTTGCGGCGCTGACGGTGTTTAGTCTATTGTCGCTGGGCCTGGTTCTGCTGCATTTCAAAGAAACTTTGGCCCGACGCAACCCACTGGCTTTGCAACCTGCCACCTTGCTGCGCACCTGGGGTGGCATCCTGCGCCACCCGACCTTTTGGGCCTATGCTTTACTCACCACCACGGCCTATGGCGTGTTATTTACATTTTTGGCCAGCTCGCCCTTTGTATTTATCAATGTGCTGGGCCTATCTAAAACGCAGTACGGCCTGGTCATGGCCAGCATGTCAGCCGTCTACATTGCAGGCACCTTTATGTGCCGCCGCTTGTTGCAGCGCTACGGCGTGCAGCGCACCGTGGCCCTGGCGGCCTGGCTAACCCTGGTAGGTGCCGTGCTGCAAGCTGGCCTGGCCTGGAACGGAGTGCAAACGGTGTGGGCCATACTGGGAGCGCTGGCCTTGTGCATGCTGGGGCATGGAGTGCACCAGTCTTGTGGGCAATCGGGCACCGTAGGGCCGTTTCCGCAAGCTGCCGGGGCGGCTTCTGCTTTAGGAGGTTTTATGATGATGCTGTGCGCTTTTGCCATGGGTGGCTGGATTGGCACACATATGGACGGCACCACCCGTCCGCTGGCTTATGGCATGGCGTTTTGGGCTATCGCATTGGCGCTGGTGGCATGGATTTTGGTGCAACGCTATGGCGAACCGTCTACTCACTAAGCCTGCCTACATCGGCTTGGCAGGCCCCACGGCCAGCGGCAAAACTGCGGCGGCCATACTAATCGCCCAGCACGTCCCTATAGAGATCATCAGCGTCGATTCTGCTCTGGTCTACCGAGGGATGGACATCGGCACAGCCAAGCCCACACCCGACCAACTGGCTGCTGTGCCACACCATTTGATCGATATCATTGACCCCACGCAAAGCTACAGCGCGGCGCAATTTGTAGCGGACGCTACGCGCCTGATTGCCGATATCCATTCGCGCGGCAAGTTGCCGCTGCTGGTGGGGGGTACCATGTTGTACTTTAAAGCGCTCATGCATGGCCTGGATGCCATGCCGCCAGCCGATGCTGCGCTACGTAAGCAGATCGATGCCCAAGCCAATGAGTTGGGTTGGCCTGCCATGCATGCGCAGCTCGCACAGGTCGATGCCATCACTGCGGCGCGCCTGTCGCCCAACGACTCGCAACGCATCCAGCGCGCACTGGAGGTCTACCACTCTACAGGAAAACCACTCTCAAGCTACCATTTACAAGCGCAAGTAGCTCCTGAAAATATAGCAAAAATCCATGCCCCTCTCATCAGCCTGGAACCCACGGAGCGCGCCTGGTTGCATGCGCGCATTGCCCAGCGCCTACAAAGCATGCTCGATCAGGGCTTGGTTGATGAGGTAAAAACCCTGCGATCGTGCTGCGATTTGCACCTAGACTTGCCCTCCATGCGCTGCGTAGGCTACCGCCAGACCTGGGAGATGCTGGACGGTGTTTTTCCAGCGACCGAGCTGCAAGACCGCTGCATTTTTGCCACCCGCCAGCTGGCCAAACGGCAAATCACCTGGTTGCGCAGCATGCCGCAGCGCCACATCGTGCACTGTGATCAACCCCAGGCTGCGCTCAACGTGCTAGGCTTAGTACAGTCATGGCTATGAAAGCTCGTTTTACCCGATTATTATGGTTATGCGCCGCTGTGCTGCTGTGCGCCTGCGCCAGCCCTACAACACAGGAAGTTGGCATTGACAAAGAGGCTGCGCAAGCCGAAGCCCAGCTACAGCGCGAGCTGGCCTTTGAAGGCTTTTTGGAAGACGAGTTGCGCATCAAACGTGTCGCCTATCCCATCTTGGTTGCCGCTGCGCCACTGTGCAAAGACAAAATTCATTATGAAAGTGGCGCAGTGTTCACGACGGCAGACGGTTTTGGCAAAGACTACACCACCACTGTCAGCCAGTATATTGGCGGCATCACGGGCAACCAGCTAGGCCTGCTGCATGTGGTGCCCGGTTCACCAGCTGATAAAGCGGGGCTCAGGCGCGGCGACAGATTGTTGGAGATCAACGGTTATAAGGTGCCCGACAGCAAGGACGTGGCGGAACAGCTTAGCAAACAGGCCCAAGCGTGGCTTAAAAAAGCCGATCCACTGGTGACCACTTATGTGCGCACAACATCTGACAATGGCACGCGAACCTTGCAAACCAGCATCAGCCCCGTACTGGCCTGCGACTATGAGGCCGTGCTGGTGATGGAAGAATCGCTCAACGCCTTTGCTGACGGTCAGCGCATCGCCATCTTTCGCGGCATGCTGCGCTTTGCCAACGACCAGGAGCTTGCCATCGTGATAGGCCATGAACTGGCGCACAACTTCATGGGGCATGTAGAGGCGCAACAACGCAACGGCCTGCTGGGCACAATAGCCGAGCTGATTGCCCAGGCCAAGGGCATTCCTACCCAGGGCGTACTGGGTGCCGCCATTTCGCTGCGCTTTAGCCCTGCCTTTGAGACCGAAGCCGACTATGTGGGCCTGTACGTCCTGGCGCGCTCTGGCATCGAGATCAAAGACGCGGCCAAATTCTGGCGCCGCATGGCCGCAGCCAACCCCAACGGCATCAGCCAGCGCGGCATGATCGCATCCCATCCCGCCACCAGCGAGCGCTTTGTAGCGCTACAAAAAACGGTGCAGGAGATCGAGGCCAAACGAGCTGCAGGCAAGGCCCTGGATCCCGAACTTAAAAAATAAACACGCCTAGCCTCAATGAATCTGCAGATTGACAATTTAAGCAAACGCTACGGCGACGTAGCCGTGTTTGCCAACGTAACCCTGCAAGTACGAGCTGGCGAGTTTGTCGCCATCGTCGGTGAATCCGGCGTGGGCAAATCCACCTTGCTCAACTGCATGGCCGGGCTGGACAACTGGAATACGGGCAGCGTGCAGGTGGGCAGCGCCAACCTGGGCAGCATGAACGCCGAACAACTGGCCATCTGGCGCAGGCAGGCCGTAGGCTTTGTCTTTCAGGCCTTCCATGTGCTGCCACATCTGGACGTAGCGCAAAACATCGGTCTACCGCTGATGTTGTTGTCCACGCCCAAAGCGCTGATCCATGAACGTGTAGCGCACATGCTCGTCGCTGTCGGCTTGGACGGCTTGGGCAGCAGGCTTCCACAAGAGCTCTCGGGCGGCCAGCTCCAGCGCGTGGCCATTGCCCGCGCCCTGGTGCACCGCCCGCCTCTGGTGCTGGCCGACGAGCCCACCGGCAACCTGGACCCCACCACTGCGGCAAAAGTGATGGACGCACTGCTGGCGCAAACCCGCGAGCACGGTGCCTCGCTGGTATTGGTAACCCACTCTCAGGCAGCGGCAGCGCGGGCAGACCGGGTGCTGCATCTGGCGGCGGGTGGCATTGCGCCATGACCTCCATGAAAACCCAGATCACCATGGCACTTCCGCCGCTACCGAACCGGATGTGGGAGCCGTAAAGTGAGCCCAGAAAACAATGATGACGCGCGCCACAGCGGCCCGCACCCGACCAGCCAAGTCACAGGCTTGTCGCGCTTTGAGCACTTTGCACAAAAAACCAGCATGGGTTGGATCGCCGTGTTCTGGCTGGCTCTGATGGGATTGTTGTTTGTCACCATGACGCACTACAGCAACCAACGCAAATCCGTCGTGGAGGCCAACGGCGTGATGGTGATTAAAAAAGACCGCGATGGCCACTTTTATGCGCCAGGCTCCATCAATGGCCAAGCGGTCATGTTTGTGGTGGATACTGGTGCCACGCTGACATCCATTAGCGATGACTTGGCGCGTCTGGCCCGGCTGCCTACAGGCGAACCGGCGCAGTTCAACACTGCGGGCGGTACGCGCACAGGTACGATTGTCTCGGGTGTCACGGTGCGGGTGGGGGTTTTTCAGGCCAGCAACATGCGTGTGGGGACGGGCTTGGCCATGCGTGATGCCCAGCAGGCTTTGCTTGGACAGAATTTTTTAAGCAAATTCAAAACCGGGATTGAAGGTGACACGCTGACCTTGACACCGCTGGATCGCTAAAGTACTACCCCCTATGCGCCCCGCCCTGCCCGCCCTCTTGCGCACCTTCTCCTGGCAAGAAGTGCTGCACCATCCCTGGCGCAGTGGGGCGGCGGTGGTGGCCATCTTGCTGGGCGTGGCGCTGGCTTTCTCTGTCCATCTCATTAACGCCAGTGCGCTCAGCGAGTTTTCCAGCGCGGTGCGCGCTATCAGCGGCCAGCCCGACCTGGAGCTGCGCAGCATCACCGGGCACATGGACGAGGCGCTGTACGCCCGCGTGGCGCAGCACCCTGCGGTGGACATTGCCAGCCCGGTGCTGGAGGTGAGCACCTATGCGCTGGACGCGCAGGGCGGCAAACGCGCGCTGAAGGTGCTGGGGCTGGATGCCCTGGTGGCCGCCAGCCTGTCGCCCGCCTTGATGCCCCAGCCCACACCGATGGCGCCGGGCGCAGAGCAATCGGGGGACGAGCGTTTCGCCATGCTGATGGCGGGCAATGTGTTTTTAAATCCGTCCGCGCAACATCAACTGCGCAGCAGCCTACCCGCGCCCAGTCTTCCAGCACCCAGGCTTCCAGCACCCAGCCCGCCAGCACCCAGCCCCGCCCCACTGCTGCACATCGTCATCGGCCTGGGCAGCGCGCCGATGCAGGTGGCTGGCACGGTAGCCGCCAGTGGCCCGGCGCTGGCGGTGATGGACATTGCTGCGGCGCAGGAGCTGTTTGGCCTGCAAGGCAAGATCACGCGCCTGGACCTGCGCCTGGCAGCGGGTGCTGAGCGCAACGCGCTGCTGCGCGAACTGGGCCTGCCTGCCAGCGTACAGGCCCAAGCCCCGGGCGACGCGGCCCAGCGCATCGGCAACCTGTCGCGGGCCTACCGGGTGAACATGACGGTGCTGGCCCTGGTGGCCTTGTTTACCGGGGCGTTTCTGGTCTTCTCGGTGCTATCGCTCAGCGTGGCCAGGCGCGCGCAGCAACTGGCTTTGCTAGGCGTGCTGGGGCTGACCGCGCGCCAGCGCCTGCGCCTGGTGTTGGCCGAGGCTTGCACCCTGGGTGTGGTGGGCAGCCTGCTGGGTTTGGTGCTGGGCGGCGCACTGGCCGCGCTGGCCCTGCGCTGGCTGGACGGCGACCTGGGCGGTGGCTATTTTTCGGGCGTAGCACCCCCGCTGCAATGGAGCGGCATGAGCGCCGCCATCTATGGCCTGCTGGGCGTGGCCGCCGCCGTGGTGGGTGCCTGGTGGCCCGCCCGCGCCGCGCAGGGCCTGCCCTTGGCGCAGACGCTCAAGGGGCTGGGAGCCAGCGCCCCACGCGGTAGGGGCATATGGTTTGCTATTATTTTACTAGCTGCTTGCGCTCTACCTCTATGGGCTCCAGCAGTTTTTGGCATTCCATTGGGGGCCTACCTGGCGATCGGCCTGCTGTTGGTTGGCGGCATTGCCCTGCTGCCCCCTGTGGTGGCACTGGTGTATGACCGACTGGCTCCCCTGGTGGCCACACGCGCCCTGCCGCTGCTGGCCATCGAGCGCGCCCGCCGCGTGCGCGAGACCGCCGCCGTCGCGGTAAGCGGCGTGGTTGCTGCGCTCAGCCTGGCGGTGGCGCTGACGGTCATGGTGTCGAGCTTTCGCGGCTCGGTCATGCAGTGGCTCGACGTGGTGCTGCCTGCGCCGCTGTACCTGCGCACGGCGGGCACGGTAGCCGCCGCGCAGATGCTGAACTTCTCCCCCGCCCAGGTGCAAGCCGTGCAAAGCGTGCCGGGCGTGGCGCGCGCCAGCGGAGTGCGTACGGTGGCACTACAGCTAGACCCGGTGCAGCCCAGCGTGCTGCTGGTAGCCCGCACGATAGATAACCCAGCCAAAGACCTGCCCCTGCTGGCAGGCCCAGTGCCACCCGATGCCAGCGTACCCGCCGGTGCCGTGCCCCTGTACGTGAGTGAATCCATGCTGGACTTGTACGCTGCCCAACCAGGCAAAATATTTATATTAAATCTGCCTCTAGCCCAACAAAATAGAGTGCAAGCAGCTCCTGATTCAATAGCACCTGCCAGCTTCTACATCGCCGGAGTCTGGCGTGACTATGCGCGCCAGTTTGGCTCCATCGCCATCGACCAACGCGTCTATGCCCGCCTGACGGGCGACGTGCAGGTCAATGACCTGGCCATCTGGCTGGAAGACGGCGCAGACACGCAGGCCGTGCAAAGCCGCATCCGCAGCCTGCTGACGACCCAGTTGGCTGCCAACGCGCCCGACCTGTCCAGGCTGGTGGAGTTTGCCAGTGCCGACGAAATTCGCGCCACGTCGCTCAAAATTTTTGACCGCAGCTTTGCCGTCACCTACTGGCTGCAAGCCGTGGCGATTGCCATTGGCCTGTTTGGCGTGGCGGCCAGCTTTAGCGCGCAGGTGCTGGCGCGGCGCAAAGAGTTTGGTCTGCTGACCCACTTGGGTTTGACGCGCAGACAAATTTTGCAAGTGGTGGCAGGCGAAGGTGCCGCCTGGACTGCTATTGGTTCCATAGCTGGTTGCGCCCTGGGAATGTGCGTTGCAGCCATCTTGGTGCATGTCGTCAACCCGCAGAGTTTTCACTGGACGATGGATGTGGACGTGCCCTGGCTGCGCGTGGCCCTGCTCTGCCTGGCCGTGGTGGCCGCCGGTACGCTCACCGCCTGGTTGGCCGGGCGCGCTGCGGCGGGGCAAGATGCGGTGCTGGCCGTGAAGGAAGATTGGTAAGCATGCAAACACCCTTCACCCCGCTTTCGCCGTTGGTTGCACCTTCACCATTCGCGGCACTTGTGCAGCCAGCGCAAACAACGCCGTTCGCGCTGAGCCTGTCGAAGCGTTCATTCACCCAACTAGGTTTAGCCGCCTCTGCCAGCGTATGGCTGGGCAGCGCCCACGCCCTGCCCGCGCGCGCCCTGGTCTTCCCGCGCGACCACGGCGCGCACCCCGATTTTCGTACCGAATGGTGGTACATCACCGGCCATGCCACCAGCGCGGGCGGACGCGAGTGGGGCTTTCAGGTCACATTTTTCCGCGCGCGCGTGCCGCCAACCCAGGGCATGCGCTCGGCCTTTGCCGCCAAACAACTGCTGTTTGCCCACACCGCTCTGACCGACGTGCAAGGCAAAAAGCTCCACCATGACCAGCGCATTGCGCGCCAGGGCTTTGGCATCGCGCAGGCCAGCGAGCACGGCACCGACGTGAAGCTGCGTGACTGGACGCTCAAGCACACCCCGGCTGTGCCCAGCGCGCCCGCCGCGCAGATGGCCGAGCCCGCCATGCACTACCAGACGCGCATTCAAGCCAACAGCTTCGCGCTGGATTTAAATTTCGCCACAACCCAGCCCCTGCTGCTGCAAGGCAAGCAAGGCCTGTCCCGCAAAGGCCCCGAAGCAAAGCAAGCCAGCTACTACTACAGCCAGCCGCAAATGGCAGCGCTGGGTCACATCACCCTGCAAGGCCAGCGCCTGGCAGTCAGCGGCACAGCCTGGCTGGACCACGAATGGAGCGACGAGATGCTGCACCCCGAGGCCGTCGGCTGGGACTGGATCGGCATCAACCTGCAAGACGGCAGCGCCCTCACCGCCTTTCAACTGCGCCGCAAAGACGGCAGCGCCCTGTGGACCGGCGGCTTGTTTCGCGCCACCTCGTCCAGCGGGCTGCAAACCTTTATCGCCAGCGCTGGCGAGGTCGCCTTTCAAGCCCTGCGCGGCTGGACCAGCCCCCTCACCCGCGCCAAATACCCGGTCGAATGGCTGGTGCGCACCCCCGGCGACTACTACACCGTCAAAGCCGTCATCGACAACCAAGAGCTGGACAGCCGCCAGACGACCGGCGCGGTCTACTGGGAAGGCCTGTGCAACGTGTTTGACAGCAACAACAAACCGGTAGGCCGCGGCTACCTGGAGATGACAGGCTACGCCGGGCCGCTGCGGGTGTAGTCAGGTCGCAGCATCGCCGCAACTGTCAGCAAAAAAAATGGAATCTGACCCATTTTTCCTGACCCCACTTGATGATGATGCACATATAGTATCAACATCTGTATCATGTTAATGATGAATAACCAGCAGGCAAAAATACTTAATCAGATCTTTGCGTTGCCGGTTAACGGCAACTCGGAGTGGCGCAAGATTGAGGCTTTGTTGCTGGCACTGGGGTGCGTGCGCACGGAGGGTAGTGGCTCGTCGGTGGCCTTTACCCACAGTGGCATCACGGTGCAGTTTCGCCGTCCGCATCCGCAACGCGCGGCTTTGCGCTACCGCGTGACAGACGCGCGCCGATTTTTAGAGGCTATGGGAGTAACACCATGAATACGTTGATGTACAAGGACTACAGCGCCCGCATTGAGTTTGACGAAGAAGACCGTCTGTTTGTGGGGCATCTGGCAGGCATCCGCGATATAGTGGGCTTTCATGGCAGCAGCGTGGATGAGTTGGAGGCTGCGTTTCATGAGGCGGTGGACGACTATCTGTCGCATTGCACCAAGCTGGGCTTGCCTGCAAACAAGCCATTTTCTGGTCGCGTATTGCTGCGCATTCCGCCCGAAGTGCATGCCCGCGCCAGCATTACGGCGCAAGTGGCAGGCCTGAGCTTGAACCAGTGGGTGGCGAATGTGCTGCAAAGTGCGGCGCGCGGTTGAGGTGGTTTCAAACCCAAGCCTTCAAATACTCATCCCAATGCGCCTCGGCAGCCGCCAGATTCCCCAACGTCTCCTTCACATACGCAATCTCGGTGTCGTACTCGGCCTCAGTCAAGCCACCACGCATTTTCTGGAAGCGGGCGTAGAGCAGGTAGGTGTTCATCACGTCGGTTTCGCAGTAGCGGCGCACGTCGTCGGTTTTGCCGGCCAGGTACTGGGCATACACCTGGCTGCCGTCCATGCCTAGCTTGCCGGGGAAGCCGCACAGCTTGGCCATGGCATCTAGCGGGGCGTTGTTTTTGGGCTGGTACAGGGCCAGGAGGTCCATCAGGTCGAGGTGGCGCATGTGGTAGCGTCCGATGTAGTTGTTCCACTTGAAGTCTTTGTCGCCGTAGCTGCCGCCGTCGCCCAGGTCCCAGTATTTGTCGGCCACCACACCATGCTTGAGGCCCCGGTAGTGCAGCACGGGCAGATCAAACCCGCCGCCGTTCCAGCTAACGAGCTGGGGCACATGCTTTTCGATGATGTTGAAAAACTGCTGGACGATTTTGCCTTCGGACTTGTCGTCTTTGTCGACCAGGGAGTGGATTTTCAGGCCGTCGGCATTGCGAAAGACGGCGCTAATGCACAAAATGCGCTGCAAGTGCAGGGGCATGAAGTCGGACTTGTTGGCGGCTTTGCGCTCGGCCACCCAGGCCTCGTACACCTGTGCGTCGGAGCGCTCGGGCGGTGCGCCACTCAGGGCGCGCAGCCCCGCAACGTCGGGGATGGATTCGATGTCAAATACAAGTACAGGCCAGGTCATACAGATGATGGTACAGCAGGCCTAACGTAAAAACAGCCACGCCAGGGTGACCGTTTGCAATTAGCTGAAAAGCAAACCTATCGGGCGGGCAAGTAGCGCGCCGGGTCTACGGGCTTGCCCTGGCGGCGGATTTCAAAATGCAACTTGGCGCGGTCAGCATCGCTTTGGCCCAGCTCGGCAATTTTTTGGCCTTTGCGTACAGTTTGGTCTTCTTTGACCAGCAGAGTTTGGTTGTGGGCGTAGGCGGTCAAAAAGGTGTTGTTGTGTTTCAAAATCACCAGGTTGCCGTAACCACGCAGGCCCGAGCCTGCGTAGACCACGCGGCCATCAGCAGCAGCGAGCACTGGGTCGCCCAGCTTGCCTGCAATGTCCAGGCCTTTGTTTTTGGCTTCGTCAAAGCCTGCCAGCACCGTACCCGCGCTGGGCCAGATCCAGGCGATATCGTCGTCTCCTGCGGAGGAGGCGGGTGGCTGCGGCGCAGTAGCAGCGGGGGGCACAGCAGTGGGACTGGTTACGCTGGTACCACCCGGCAGTGCTGGCAAGGTAACACTGCTTACGGGGGGCAGAGCGGCAACCACTATGGGGGTGGAGGCGCTGGGGCGGGAGGTGGAGGGTGGCAAGGCTGTACCACTCACACTGGGTGCGGGGGCGACTGGCCGGGCAACAGCCACGTCGGCAGTGCCCGGCGGTGTTACCCGCAGTACTTGGCCAACTTCGATGATGTTCGGGTTATCCAAACCGTTCCAGCGGGCGACATCACGCCAGTTTTGCCCAGTGTCCAGGCCAATACGAATCAGGGTGTCGCCAGGTTTTACGGTGTAGTAGCCAGGCTTGCCTGCGTTTTCTGCACCGGGAAGGGGTTTGGGCGCTGCCACGACAGGTGGGTTGATGGAGGGAGAGGGAGTGGGTGAAGTGACCACTACAGGCGGCACAGAGGCCACGGGCGGCGTAGTCACCACTGGGCGTGCGCCCCGGTCTTCTACAGGCGCACGATTAGCGGGGGCAGGCGGTTTACTGGCACAGCCCGCCAACAGCATAGCCAGAGCTAGTGCAGCTCCAGCTAACGCTACCCCTGATCGCTTTACTAGGTATTTTTGAATCATCCAAACCCCAATGTGCGCCGTGACTCTACACAAGTTACAGCCAGTAGCCAAAAATCGAATCGCATGATCTACATTACACCTGATTTTAAAGGCACAAAGTGTACGGCTTCAAGTACTGTGTGGTGCACGCCCAGTTTCGTCTTGTCCACGACCACCAAGGCCTGCGCCCCGCCAGATGTAACCATTGGAGCCACTATACGCCCACCCACAGCCAATTGCTCGACCCAGGCCTGCGGTATCGCATCGCCCCCGGCAGCGGCAATGATGCCCGCGTAGGGTGCACCTTTGGCGTAGCCCAGCATACCGTCGCCCAAGAGCAAGTGCAGGTGCCGGATGGCGTAGGGGCGCAAGTTGTCGCGCGCCTTATCGTGCAGGCCGCGCAGGCGCTCGATGCTGTACACCTCGGTGCACAGTTGCGCCAGCAGCGCCGCCTGGTAGCCGCAGCCGGTGCCTATCTCCAGTACCCGACCCATGCGGCCCTGCTGGTTCAGTACGGCATTTTGGCGCAGCAGCTCGATCATGCGGGCGACTACGTTGGGCTTGGAGATGGTTTGGCTCAACCCAATGGGCAGGCTAGTGTCTTCATAGGCCTGGCCGACCAGGGCGGTGTCTACAAAACGGTGGCGCTCGATGGTGTTCATGGCGTGCAACACGGCGGCATCGGTGATGCCCTGCGCCGCCAGTTTGTCCACCATGCGCTGGCGCACCACTTGCGACTCCATGCCGATGCCGCTGGGCACGCCAGCCCCGTTTTCAAGCTGTTTTAGAGGAGGTTTTAGGCCTGTAGCCCTTATAGAACTAGCGTAAGCAGCTACTTTTTTGATAGTGACTGGTTTGGCCGCTGGGGCTACCGCCAGCTTGGCCGGAAAGCTGGGACGGCTCATGCGGCGCTCTTGTCCTGTCCCTGCCCCAAACCCACCAGGCTTTGCTGCCAGTAGCCCAGCCGCGCATGGTCGGTCAGGTCCACTTGCAGCGGCGTGATGGTCACATGGCCTGCACGCGAGACCTCAAAGTCGGTGCCTGCGCCCTCTTCTTTGGCGGGGCCTGCCGCGCCGATCCAGTACATGGTCTCGCCACGCGGGCTGGTTTGCGTAATCACCGGTTCTGCCGCATGGCGGCGACCTAGGCGGCAGACTTTGGCTCCTTGCAGCTCGGCCAGTGGGCGGTTGGGGATGTTGACATTCAAAAGCCAGGGCGCACTGCCCGCGTGCAGACTTTTGGCGTAGTGCAGCACCAGCTCGCGCGCTTTGGCGGCTGCATCGTCGATATGTGCCCAGCCTTTTTGGGTCTGCGAGAAAGCCAGCGCCGGGATGCCAAACAAATACCCTTCCATGGCCGCGCCCACTGTACCGCTGTAAATCGTGTCGTCGCCCATATTGGCACCGTTATTGATACCCGAGACCACCAGGTCAGGCTTGTAACCCAACAGGCCCGTCAGGGCAATGTGCACGCAGTCGGCCGGTGTGCCATTCACATAGCGAAAGCCATTGGCCGCTGTATGCACGTACAAAGGCGAATGCAGGGTCAGCGCGTTGGACTTGGCGCTGTTGTTTTGCTCGGGGGCGATCACTTCCACGTCGGCCACCGCTTTAAGCGCTTCATACAGGGCGATGATGCCGGGGGCTTGGTAGCCATCGTCGTTGGAGAGCAATATTTTCATAGAGTCAAATTGTAGGCCACAGCTTGCACTATCATGCCTTGCACTGTTTTAAATTTAGGAGAACCCCATGCAAGCCTGGCTCTGTGAAAACCCCATTGGTGTGGATGCCCTGACCTGGAGAGACCTGCCTACGCCCACACCCGCTGCGGGCCAGGTGTTGATAGAAATCAAAGCCGCCAGCCTGAACTTCCCTGACATTTTGATCGTGCAAAACAAATACCAGATGAAGCCCGCCCTGCCCTTTGTGCCCGGCTCGGAGTACGCTGGCATTGTGCAGGCGGTGGGTGAAGGGGTGACGCAGCTCAAGGTGGGCCAGTCGGTCGCTTGCCTCTCAGGCACCGGCGGTTTTGGCACCCACACCCTCGCCCCTGCTGCGCTGTGCATGCCACTGCCACCGGGCTTTGGCCATGTGGATGCCGCCGCCTTCATCATGATCTACGCCACCTCGCACCACGCCCTCATTGACCGTGCCCAGCTTAAGGCGGGCGAGACGGTGCTGATCCTCGGCGCAGCAGGCGGCGTAGGCACGGCGGCCATTCAGATTGCCAAAGCCATGGGGGCCAAGGTGATTGCCGCTGCGTCCACCGACGAGAAATGCGCGCTGTGCAAATCCATCGGTGCCGACGCGACCATCAACTACAGCCAAGGCAACTTGCGCGACAGCATCAAAGCCGCCTGCGAAGCCCTGGGCAGCAAAGGCGGCCCCGACGTGATCTATGACCCCGTGGGCGGCGATATGACCGAGCCTGCCTTTCGCTCTATCGGCTGGCGCGGACGCTACCTGGTGGTGGGCTTTGCAAATGGCCCCATCCCCGCCCTGCCCTTTAACCTGGCCCTGCTCAAAGGCGCATCTATCGTCGGCGTGTTCTGGGGCGACTTTGCCAAGCGCGAGCCCAAGCAGAACGCCGCCATGATGGCCGAGCTGGCGCATTGGTACGGGCAAGGCAAGGTCAAACCCGTAATTGACCGCACCATGCCCATGCAAGAGCTGAAAGCCGCCTACGCCCACATGGGCTCACGCGGCGTGATGGGCAAACTGGTGATGGTCAACGGCTAATGGGGGCGGCGTGCTGTTTGTTCTGCAAGAGTGTGGGCACGGCAAATCCATCCGCCAATCCGCCAACCCGCCATCTGCACGCTATAATTCAAGCTCGATGGTGGCTGTAGCTCAGCTGGTAGAGTCCAGGATTGTGATTCCTGTTGTCGTGGGTTCGAGCCCCATCAGCCACCCCAAGCTTCACAAAAGCCTGCTGTTTTTATAAATTGCAGGCTTTTTCTTTGGCCTTACTGCGCAAGCGGCCTAAGATTTTCGAGGCCGTGATCTCTATTTATGTACTCAGTGCTACCGCATCTGCAAACTCAATAGGCTGCGCATCACCCTGAGCCAGCGTGATGCGCTGGTGCAGATACTTTTGTACATCGCGCACCACCCGCGCCATCTGCGCTGCTCTGTCCTCAGTATGCCCGCGTCGGTACAGTGTCATGGTGGGATACCACGGAGTGTCCGTCCGATCCAGTAACCAGCGCCAGTCTGGGTTAGGCGGCAGCGTCACCCAGGTAGTTTTGCCCATGGCGGCAGCCAGATGGATGATGGCCGAGTCAATACTGATTACCAGATCCAACTGGCTGACCATGGCAGCACTGTCGGTAAAGTCTTGCCATTGCGATGTGAAATCCACCAATTGTGCTGCGTTCGCCGCCATGTCGGTATAGCGCCCACCGTCTGATTTTTGCAAACTAAAGCACTGTACATCTGGCATTTCCATCAAGGCGTTGAATTCGCTCAGGGGCATGCAACGGTTATGGTTGTTGGCATGCACAAAATTACCCGCCCAGGCAATACCCACCTTGAGCTTGCCATCCCAGGGGCGTAACTTCTCACGCCAGGCCTGTGTTTTGTCTTGCGGGGCATGCAGATAGGGCATGTCAGCCGGGACGTTGCTGGCATGGGTGCGATAGTGCAGGGGCAACTCCAGCAGGGCCACGTGGTAGTCGGCCTCGATATGAATATTCGGCTTGAGGCACACCACACCGGGCATGCTCTCGACCAAGGTCACCAGCTCGGGCTGGATGACGCAGGACACCGTGGCACCGTCGGCCTGCAGCACTTTGGCGTAGCGCACAAAATTGATCACATCACCCAAACCCTGCTCAGCATAAATGACGATGCGCTTGCCTTGCACCGGCTGGTGCAATGGCCCCTGCCACTCCAAATCGCTGCGGAAAAAGGCCGGACGCGTCATGCGCGTGGTGTCTTCCCATCGGCGCGCATACACCTGCCACCCCTCCTCAAACTTGCCTGCCAACAGCAGCAGCAAGGCCAGGTCGATGGTGGCAATGGGAAAGTCGGGTTTCAGCGCACACGCCTTGCGCAGTTGCACTTGCGCCTCGTCCAAGCGGTTCAGGTGCATCAAGGAGGTGCCGTAAATGCGCAAAGCATCGGCATTTTGGGGGGCAATTGCAACTGCATTTTCGCCATGCTGCAATGCACCTGCGAAATCGCCCAAGCGCCAAAGTGTGCCCGACAGATTTAACTGTGCCTCCAGAAAATCAGGCTTGCAGACGACGGCCTGGCGGTAGTGCTGCACTGCCGCCTCAAGCTGCTGGGTGTGCTCCAGACAATATCCAAAATGCAACAAGTTTTTGGCATCTTGCGGATCCATTGCCAACACCGTGGGGTAGACACGCACGCCATCGCTAAAGCGTTTATGGTTCAGGTAGTACTCGGCCAGGGCTTGCAGCAGTGCTTTGCTCTGCGGGTTGGCAGCGACACCTGATAGCAAGGCAGGCTCCAATTCAATCTGGCGCTGCTGCGCAGTCAGCAGTTGCGCCAGTTGCAGCCATTGGGCCGGTTGATTGGGAGCGACGCGGCAGGCATCACTGACCCAGGCAGCCGCTGTCCAGCCATCGTTCATATCCAGATAAGCTTGGGCCATTACCAGGCGCGTGTCGACAGCCAAAGGGTTGAGCACCAGCGCCTGCGTGAACTTGGCGAAAGCTTCGTGCGCACGGTTCAGGCGCAAAAGCACCATGCCAAAGCGGTGTTGTAACGCCGGATTGTGCGGCTGCATCTGCTCGGCACTGGCCACCAGTTGCAAGGCCTCCTGCACGGCACCTACAGACAGGGCATGGTCAATTTGCTCCTCGGGCGAAGCGACTACAAAGGACATGCGTTTTTCTCCGTTCTATAGCGCCCGAGTTTACGCGCTGACGGGCAGCAAAAAATCACGGCTGATACGAATACCCAGTGCGTTGATACGATCCAGAAACTGTGTCAAATAGGCATGCAAACCGGTGGCCAAAATATCGTCAATATGCCCGAATTGCAATTCGGCGCGCAGCTTGCCTGCTACGCGTTGTGTCTCGCTGCGATCATCGTTGCTGACCAAAGCCAGGTTATCGACCACCGCATGCATGCTGGCGTGTAAGGAGCGCGGCATGTCGGCGCGCAAAATCAGCAGCTCGGCCACCCGCTCGGGCTTGATGACGTCGCGGTAGACTTTGCGGTAAATTTCAAAACCGCTCACGCTGCGCAAAATGGCACTCCAATAGTAAAAATCGTACTCCTGGTCCTGCCCTGTGGTGACACCAAAATAATCAAACTCCTGGGTTTGAAACTTCACATCCACCAGGCGCGCCGTGTTGTCTGCGCGCTCTAAAAACGTTCCCAGGCGCATAAAATGCAGCGCCTCATCGATCAGCATGGTACCCGCCGTCACACCCCGGCTCAAGTGGCTGCGAAACTTGACCCATTCAAAAAACTTGCCTGGATCGGCCTCAAAATCGCCCGCCTTGAGCATGCGCTTGATCTCCAGCCAAGTCTGGTTTTGCGTCTCCCATACCTCAGTGGTCAGCGTGCCGCGCACCGCCCGCGCGTTCTCGCGCGCCGAATTGATGCAACTGATGATCGACGACGGATTCATCTCGTCTTTCACCATGAATTCCATCACCTCCTTGGCATTGATCTGGCTGTGCCAGGCGTTAAACAGCGGCACCAGCTCGCTGATCGACAAAATACCCTCCCAGCCCGCCTGTGCGGCAGCAGCAGATTGGGGCAGCAGCGCGGTCTGGTACGTTACATCCAGCATGCGCGCGGTGTTTTCGGCCCGCTCTGTGTAGCGGGACATCCAGAATAAATGGTCAGCAGTGCGCGATAACATTCAAGCCTCCAAAATCCACGTGTCCTTGGTTCCCCCGCCCTGTGACGAGTTGACCACCAGCGAACCCTCTTGCAAGGCCACGCGCGTCAAACCGCCCGGCACCACATGCACGGTTTTACCAGTCAGCACAAAGGGCCGCAGATCGATATGGCGTGGTGCGATGCCACTGTCTACATACGTGGGGCAGGTGCTGAGCGACAGCGTAGGCTGGGCAATGTAGTTGCTGGGATTGGCCAGCAATGCGGCGCGAAAGTCCTCTATCTCTTTGGCCGAAGCCGCAGGCCCCACCAACATGCCGTAGCCACCTGCACCATGCACCTCTTTCACCACCAAGTCTTTGAGGTGGTCCAGCGTGTATTGCAGGCCATCTTGATTGCGACACTGGTAGGTTGGCACATTGTGCAAGATGGGTTGTTCGCCCAGATAGAACTCGATCATCTGTGGCACATAGGGGTAGATGGATTTGTCGTCAGCCACGCCGGTGCCGGGTGCGTTGCAGATCGTCACATGGCCTGCCTGGTAGGCATCCAGCAAACCCGCACAACCCAAGCTTGTGCCCGGGCGATACACGGCAGGGTCTAAAAAATCGTCGTCCAATCGGCGATAAATCACGTCGACCCGCTGCAGCCCACGTGTGGTGCGCATGTACACAAATCGGTCTTTAACCAACAGGTCCTGACCCTGTACCAACTCGATACCCATTTGCTGCGCCAAAAAAGCATGTTCAAAATAGGCGCTATTGCGCATGCCTGGGGTCAGCAGCACCACTGTGGGTTCGGCACTCGTAGTGGGCGCCACGGAACGCAGAGTGTCCAGCAGCAGGTCAGCGTAATGCGCAACAGGAGCCACCTTGTTGTGCGCAAACACATCCGGAAACAGCCGCATCATCATCTTGCGGTTTTCCAGCATATAGCTCACACCACTGGGTATACGCAAATTGTCCTCCAGCACGAAGTACTGGCTGTGGCCTTGCGCATCGGGTGCGCGCACGATGTCGATACCGGCAATATGGCTGTACACCGCATGCGGCACTTTGATGCCCGCCATCTCGGCGCGAAACTGCGCATTGCGCAAAATTTGGTCCGCAGGAATGATGCCCGCGCGCATGATCTCCTGGCCGTGGTACACGTCGTGGACAAAGCGGTTCAGCGCTGACACGCGTTGCACCAGTCCACGCTCCAGTCTGGCCCACTCCTGCGCGGGAATGATGCGCGGAATCAAATCAAACGGTATCAAGCGCTCGGTGCCTGCACCGTCTTCGTCTTTATCACCATAGACCGCGAAGGTGATACCCACGCGGCGAAAAATCAGCTCAGCCTCGTTACGCCGCGCTTGCATGGCCTGCCCCGACTGCTGGGCCAGCCAATTCGCATAAGCCTGGTAATGCGGACGCACACCGCCCGAGGCGGTGTGCATTTCGTCCAATACGGGGATTGCGGTGGCGGTGTGCACAGGCATACAGTTCTCCAGATCACAGCATAGCAAGGTTTATGCCGAAATCCTCCTTGTTTTCAGGGTCAGTATTGACCCTGATCCCAAAACATTACCAAAAAACTCACTGCATTGCGCCAGGGAGCAGATATCGCGGCAAAGCGGATGCGCTAAAACGCAAGCGCAGAGTTTCCGGACGACTCGATTAAGACAAGTCCCGTAGCGGGTGTCCCGCCTTGGGCCACGGACTGCTGAAAAATGGCTGCACCATGTCGGAGGTCACGTCTTCGATGCGCGCAGGGTTCCATTGGGGGGCATGGTCTTTGTCCACCGCCAGAGCGCGAATGCCCTCTACCGTTTCACTCGCCGCACCCGTGCGCCCCAGGTGATGGGTGTGAAAACAGTGGCGCACCATATCGCGCTCCATGCGCAGGTCATCGGCCAGCGTCATCGTGCGGGCGCGGTGGATTTGCTCCAGCACCACATGCAGCATCAGTGGGGAGCGCTTGCGCAGCGTGGCCAAGGTTTCCAGCGCCCAGACCGAAGCATCGCGCTCCAGAGCCGCCAGCATGCTGGGCAGGGTATCCAGTCCGAATACAGCGTCAATTTTAGGAACATTTAGGCCTGTAGCCCTTTGAATATTAGCGTAAGCAGCTACTTTTTCTATAGCAAAAAATTGCTTGATGGACTGCGTATTTGCCTCTGGCAAAGCAGGCAAAGCGTCCCATAACTGCGCCAGCGCGGCGGATGGCACCAGCGCATCGGCCAGTTGGCAATCGACTGCATCGGCCCCGCCTATCGTTTGCCCGGTTAGCGCCAGATACTCGCCCACCCGGCCTGGACAACGGCTTAAAAAGTAACCACCACCGACATCGGGGAACAGGCCAATGCCGGTCTCGGGCATAGCCATCTTGGTGCGCTCGGTGACGATGCGCTGGCTGGCACCCTGGCTGATGCCCATGCCGCCGCCAAAGACAATGCCATCCATGAAGGCGATATAGGGTTTGGGGTAGGTGTGGATCAGGTGGTTGAGCTGGTACTCTTCGGTAAAAAAGTCTTCCAGCGACGGGTCGCCAGCGAAGATGGCCTGGTGAAAATAGCGGATATCACCGCCCGCGCAGAAGCTACCAAAGGGCGTGAATGCGGGTGCGGTGCTGTCGGTGGCATGCGCAGGGTTCTTTCCCATGCCGCGAATAGCTACTAATTTTATAGCTGGTTGCACCCGCCAATCAAGCAGCGCAGCCGTAATTTGCCTGATCATTGGGAGCGACAGGGCGTTCAAAGCCTTGGGTCGATTCAGGGTAATCAAGCCAGCGCCGCCGCGCACTTCTACGATAAGGTGTTGCTCTGCCTGCATTATTTGTTCTCTCTCCAACCGAGTAATTCATTGACCAGCAGCGCGCCAATCACCAGCGAGCCGCCTTGCAGTACCGTCGCGCCCGGCACCTCGCCCGCGCCCAGCCAGGCCAGTGCAATACCAAAGACCACCTCCAGCAGGGCCAGCAGCGACACCTCGGGCGCTTTGAGCACACGCGCGCAAATGACGCTGAGCGTGCAGGGAATCGCCAGTTGCACCAGGCCCAGCATACCCAGCCAGGCGATGTCCTTGCCCGAGGCTACCAAAGGGAAGGACAGCGGCAGCGTGACCAGCGTCGAGATCACCGCGCCCACCAGCACACAGGGCACCAGGTCAATATCATCGCCGCGCATATGCCCGTGCTGCACCACCGTCCAGTGGGTAGCGCCCGCGATGGGCACCAGCAAGGCCACCAGGCAGCCCAGCAAGGCCCCCGGCGCGCCCATATTCATCTGCGCACCAAACATATAGGCAATGCCCACCCCCGCCACGGCAATGGCCACCCAGGTACGCACAGGCAACTTATGCCCAATAAAAAACCGCGCCATCAATGCGGTGAGTAGCGGCCCCAGCGCCATCGTCACCAGCACATTGCCCACACTGGTGAGTGTGAGCGCCATCATGAAGGCGGTAAACATCACACTCCAGCACACGCCCGAAATCCAGAACGCCCGGCTCCCCCAGTGCATCTTGCGAAACACATCTTTGCCTTGCCAGACGGGCAGGATGATGAGCAGAGAAACCGCCGTGAAAAAGCTGCGCCAAAAAGTCACTTCAAAACTCTTGGCATGCTCCAGTTGGCGGGTGACCACACCCGCAATCGACCACATGAGAGTCACCACAACCATGAGCAACACCGCGCGGCGGTGGGTTAGCTGTAGTTTTTTCATCGGGTATCGCTCACAGTCCACGGGTTGTGGATGTGCGCGTAGGGTGCAAAGTCGCGCACGTTGCGCGTCACAATGGTGAGACCGTATTGCGTTGCAGTTGCCACCAAAAGGCCGTCCACTGCGGGGCGGGCATGGCCCTTGGCAAGCGCCTGGCCTTGCCAGCGTGACCAGTGCGCCCACGTAGCCGCGTCCACAGCCAGCGTATTTTGGGCGAAGCGTTGCTTGATGTTTTCAACCCAGGCCTGCGTGCTGATAGCTTGGCTGTCGTTTTGGACACGCAACTTGACCACACCCACATCCAACTCAGCAAGTGTCACCACAGACACAAAACTCATCTCGGGCTGGATGCCACCAAACCATGCCACCACACCGGGGTTGACGCGTTTTTTTCTGATTTCAGACAGCAGACAGGTATCAAACAACCATCCTTTAAATTGCGGCATCAAAACTCCAGCGCATGGGCTCTCCCAGGACTACGGTCGCGCCCAAACAGCGTGTCGATCTGCGCATCGGTGAACTGCCCTGCCCCCTCACCCCTTAATTGCTCTAAAAAAGATTGCGGGGCTGGGGCAGGCATCCCCAGACTGGCTGGCGCAGCGGCTTGGTGCGCCAGCGCTTCATAGGCATCACCCGATAGCACCACCACAGCCCGTTGCCCATGCACAGTCACCCACTGCGGCACGCCCTCACGGGCAGCACGCACTACTTGGCTAAAGCGATTTTTGGCATCCTGCAACTGCCAGTCCGCTGATAACTGGCGTAGTGGATGGGTTTGAGAAAGTTCTGCCATAATCAACTCCAATCTAGCTAGACAGGCTAGATTATACCAAAAATCATTAGAAGAACACCGGTAGAACTGAAGACTGGGTCAGCTACATAATGATCTGACTGAGTCTGAGATCGAAGGGGAAATGCGGGGAATTTTGAACGCAGAGGTCGCAAAGACTACGCAGAGAACGCAGAAAAAAAATCACTAGTGTCCCAACGTTACCAAGCCAAGTACTCGTAAGTTGATGAATTATTTGAAGAAATCATCTTTTGTGTTTGTCCTCGATATAAATCGTT
>JAYVJV010000089.1:0-7764 GCA_043769005.1 Polaromonas sp.
TTGGTCATAAACGCGCTCATCTCGGCGCGACCACCCAGTTCGTCGATGAACAATTGGTCTAGCCAAGGTTTGTAGATCTTCAGGTCAGGGTTAGTCAGCAGGCCGTAGCGGTAAAAACGCTCGATGTCGTTGCCTTTGAAGGTGCTGCCGTCACCCCAGATGTTGACCTTATCCTCTTTCATGGCAGACACCAGCATGGTGCCCGTGACAGCGCGGCCCAGCGGCGTGGTGTTGAAGTAGGTGATGCCAGCGGTGCTGATGTGAAAAGCCCCGGCTTGCAGTGCGGCAATGCCTTCAGCGGCCAACTGCGCGCGGCAGTCGATCAAACGCGCTTTTTCTGCGCCGTATTCCATGGCTTTGCGCGGAATCTCGTCATAGTCGGGCTCGTCGGGTTGGCCCAAGTTGGCGGTGTACGCGTAGGGGACAGCGCCCTTGTTTTTCATCCATCGCAGGGCGGCGGACGTGTCCAAGCCGCCCGAGAAGGCGATGCCGACTTTTTGGCCGACGGGGAGGTTTTGAAGAATGGTGGCCATGGTGGTTTTAGATCCTGGGTGCAAAGGGCACTTCGACAAGCTCAGTGCGAACGGATTAGGGTGCAGCGCGAGGGTTTAACCAAAATGGCAAATGTAGTGGTAAGCCTCGGCCACTTTGATTTCAAATTTGGAGTTGCCAGGCACGTTAAATTTTTCGCCCGCGCTGGACTTTACCCAGGCATCGCTACCGGCCAGCTTGTACTCACATGAGCCCGCCACACATTCCATGATCTCAGGTGCGCCCGTGCCAAAGGTGAGCTGGCTGGGCAGCACCACGCCAACCGATTTTTTGGTGCCATCGGCCAGCGCGAAGCTGTGGCTGACGCATTTGCCATCAAAGTACACGTTGGCGGCGGTGGTGAGGGTGACGTTGGGGAGGGTCGTAGTGGTCATGGTGAATAGGCGTTGACGTTTTGCACAGGGTGCTGGGTGAAAGTTGTGATTTTACGATGATCGATGCTGTCAGGCTAAAACCATCTCCACCACCGTACGCCCCGCTGCGCTTTCTATGTGTAGCTGCGCCCCAATCGCCCTCGCCCGTTCACGCAGCGAGGCCAACCTGCGATGACTGGTGCTTTGCGGGTCAAAGCCGCAGCCATCGTCGATCACCCGCACCAGCGCTGCATTGTCCTGCGCCCGTGCCTCGATGCGTACGGTGCGCGCCTTTGCATGCTGCAGCACATTGGACAGTGCCTCAAACAGCATGTACTGCAACTGACGCATGGCGCTATGGTCTAACCTGGCGATGGGGGGCAGCAGGTCAACGTCCCATTCAAACAGCATGCCGCTGGAAGTAAAGCGTGGCTCCAGGCGGTAGCGCAGGTTGGCCAGCAGGGCGGTGATGTCGCCAGCCACCAGGTGCATGGAGTCAATCGAGAGTTTGAGCTGGTCCAGCGAGTCACGCAGGGTGGTCAGCACCTGGCCATCGCTGGCCTGGCCCGATTGCAGTTGGCGAATGGCGGCGCTGATGTGCGAGCCTACACCGTCGTGCATGTCGCGCAAAATGCGGGTGCGTTCAAGGTTGCGCTCCTGCTCACGGGCCAGCAGCTCAAGTTTTTGGTAACTAGCGGCTAGCTCACTTTCTTTGTCAGCAACGCGCCGCTCCAGACTGTGCAGCAGCTCGTGGGCCTGGGCACTGGCTGCGCGAAAGCGATGGATGACGGTGCTCAATACCAGCGCGCCCAGCAGGGCATAGGCATAACGTGGCCATGCGCTGGTCTCCAGTTGCTGGGAGTAATGCTGCTGCCACAGCGCACTGGCAAACGCCAGCACGATGCAAAGCAAGCTAGCCGCCGCCAGGCTGCGCAGCCACCGTGGGCGCGCTGTACGCAGCAGTTGAATGGCCAGTAGCAGGCTTGCCAGCAGGGCTGTACCCGCCGCGAACGCCATTAGCACCTGCCAGGCCGGCCAGGGCAGAGGCGGGTGTTCGGTTAATCTGTCGGCCAAGTAGAGGGCCCAGCCCAGCGCGGCTAGGGCGGCATAGCCGTACATGCGGTCGCGTTGCGCGGCTGCGCTGGGTGTGGGCTGGGGGTTGACCCGTGGGCTGATCAAAGCACTAGGCTGCGTCCACCACAGCGCAGCGGCCAATAGACCCGCGAGCAGCAGCACGATCAGCACGGCCAATACGGCTGCACTCTGCGCGCGGTAGGCACGGTCGTACAGGACGCGTATCTTTTTTTCGCTACCCACACGCACCGCACTTAATCCGCCGCTGCGCCCGCTATCGGCGTGAATGTGAACACGCAGCAGATTGTTTTTTTGCAGTAACTGCGGCGAAATGGGCACGTAGCGCGGGATTTTGGCAAAGTCGGCACCAGTTTGGTCGTGCAGCACGCCGTTTTGCGACAGCAGCGTGCCGTTGAGCCAGATTTCAAAGCGGTTGCCTACCACGGGCAAGAGCGCAGCATAGGGCGTAGCGGGCTCCTCGGGGAGTGAAAAAGCCACTTCAAAGCTGGCCTGCCCCGACTGACCTGGCTGCTGGCGATCCCAATGGTAGGGTAGGGTCACCAAGCTCAGTTCCGCACTGCCTTGCACGGTGAGCAGGGCTTGGGCCTGGTCGATCAGGATGATGGGTGGGTCGTTTTTACCCGCTTCTTGCTGGCTGGCCAAAGCGCCGTGTGCCGACAGTGCCGCAAGGCAAAGCGCCAGCAGCGCAGCGCGCAGCCACAGCGGGCACAGCTTGGCCAGTGCGCCTGCCTGCATACTGCCTGGCGTGAACAAGTATCAGCCCTATCGCACCCAAGCGTCGGGACTAAAGCCCACGCTCAGCCTTGCGCCATGGGCTACCACGGGTCGTTTGATCACGCTAGGCTCGCGCAGCATCAAAGCTTTGGCCGTTGCGGCATTAACTACCGCAGATTGCTGCGCTGCATCCAGTTTGCGCCAGGTGCTGCCTTTTTTGTTCACCAGCGCCTCCCAACCCACGGCCGCTATCCATTGATCGAGCGCCTGGGCAGGCACGCCCAGTTTTTTAAAATCGTGAAACTGGTAGGCCATGGCCTGCGCGTCAAACCAGGCGCGGGACTTTTTAACCGTGTCGCAGTTGGGGATACCGTAGAGCATGATCATCCCGCTATTTTAGTGCCAAATCAGCCTATAGCCCAATAAAATATAGTGTAAGCAGCTATTGAATATATAGCGAATGTCACGTATCAACAGGTGCCTGCGCAGATAGTGCAGACGGGTACCGTGCGTTTGCGGGCACTCAGCGACAATATCGCCATGACCGAGCTGCACACCCTGGAAGACTGGCTAGCCTATATCGAAGGCTTGCATCCCAAAAACATTGACATGGGCCTGGACCGCGTGCGCGCCGTCTGGCAGCGCCTGGGCTTGCAATTTAGCTGCCCTGTTATCACCGTCGCGGGGACGAATGGCAAAGGCTCTACCTGCGCCATGCTGGAGTCTATCTACACCCAAGCGGGCTACCGTACGGCGGTGTACAGCAGCCCACACTTGGTGCACTTTATGGAGCGCTGCCGGATCGCTGGGCAGCAGGCTAATGCTGCAAATTTTATAGCTGCTTGTGCTTATATTAAAATGGCTATAGCCGGATTAGATGCTAAAACGGGGGCGAAAATCCAGCCTGAAATAAGTCTGAGCTATTTTGAGTTCACCACCCTGGCCTTTTTTATGCTGATGTGTCAGCAAAACCTGGACGTAGCAATTTTGGAGGTCGGCCTGGGCGGCCGGCTGGACGCAGTCAACATCATCGACACCGACTGCGCCATCATCACCAGTATTGACCTGGATCATATGGAGTACCTGGGCAACACCCGCGAGGCCATTGGCTTTGAGAAGGCAGGCATCATGCGCCCCGGTAAACCCGCCATCGTGGGCGACCCGCTGCCGCCTGCGAGCATTGCCCAGCACGCCAAGGCCATTGGCGCTGACCTGTACCAAATGGGCGCGGACTTTAACTACAGCGGCGACCCGCAGCAGTGGAGCTGGGCGGGGCGGGACACGGGTGGGCAGCCGCGCCGCTACGCTGGGCTGGCTTACCCGGCGCTGCGCGGTGCCAACCAGCTCATCAACGCCAGTGGAGTGCTGGCGGCCATTACCGCGCTGCGCGACAAGCTGCCGGTGACAGCGCAGGCCGTGCGCAATGGTTTTGCCTTTGTCGAGCTGCCGGGGCGCTTTCAGATCGTGCCTGGCCAGCCTACGCTGGTGCTGGACGTGGCACACAACCCGCACTCGGTGGCGGCGCTGGCGGCCAACCTGGATGCGATGGGTTTTTACCCCACCACCCATGCCGTGTTTGGGGCTATGGCCGACAAAGACCTGGCCGCCATGTGGCCCAAGGTCTCACCCATGATCGACAAATGGTACTTTACCGATTTGCCCACCGCACGCGCGGCTACGGCGCTGGCCCTGCAAACCCTATGGCGGGCGCAAAACCAGCGTAAAGATACCGCCAGCAGCACTTACACCTCGCCACAAGCGGCGCTGGATGCAGCCGTGGCAGCGGCCAGTGCAACCGATAGAATCGTGGTGTTTGGCTCGTTCTACACGGTAGGCGGTGTTTTGCAGCACGGCACACCGCGTCTGCACGCTCCCCATCTGGGGCAATCCAGCACATCGCACAACGCACAGGGTACACATGGCTTGGTTTAAATTGGGTAAAAAAGAGGTGCATTTGCACGACGACGCGCCTGTGGAAAGCGTAGAGGCGCTGCGCAACCGCGCCAAATACCGCCTGATAGGCTCAGTGGTACTGGTAGCCGCAGGGGTCGTTGGCTTCCCCATGCTGTTTGACAGCAAGCCGCGCACCGTCGCGCTAGACATCCCGATTGAGATTCCCGATAAAACCAAAACCAAGCCCTTGACCATCGCGCCGCCCAGCCCAGCTACCAAGCCCGCCCCCGGCGCGGTGGTAGAAGACAAAATCAGCTTATCAGGCAAAGAAGAGATCGTAGCCCCCAACAAGACTGGTAAAAAAGAAGGAAATACGGCCGCAGACCAATCAAATGTAGCGCAAGCAGCTACTAAAAATATAGCGACTGGTGCTGTAGTGGGTGCCGCTGTGGTGGCAGCAGGCGTGGCCGTAAAAGCCAATTCCGATAAAACCACCGATAAAACTGGGGCTGATAAAACTGCCGCTGACAAGGCTGCTGCTGATAAAGCCGCAGCAGACAAAGCCAAAGCCGCTGAGGCCGACAAAGCGCGCAAACTGGCCGAGGCCGACAAAGCCAAAATCGCCGCCGAGGCCAGCCGTGCCAAGGCTTTGCTAGAAGGCAAAGCTGCGCAGGCCAAGCTCGCTGCTGCGCCAGCCGCTGCAGCAGCGACCACCGCCGCAGCCAGTGCAGCCAATGCCAACCCGCCCGGCACGCGCTACATCGTGCAGTTTGGCTCCTACGCCGAGTCTGCCAAAGCGCAAGAGGCCCGCGTGAAGGTAGAAAAAGCGGGGCTTAAAACCTATAGTCAAATCGCCAAAACCCCCGAGGGCGAGCGCATCCGCGTGCGGGTGGGGCCGTTTGCCACGCAGGCCGAGGCCGACAAAGCCGCCGCCAAGATCAAGGCGCTAGACCTGCCCGCCGCTATTTTGACCCTCTAAATCTCGCCCTGGCCCTTGGTTTACCTTAGCCCACCCACCTCCTTCGTCTGTTCGCCATGGACAGCGCAACACCCTAGGCATATCGCATGAACTTGGCATTTCTGGATTGGGTTTTTCTGGCCGTCTTGTTGCTGTCCACGCTCTTGGGTGCCTGGCGCGGCCTGGTGGCCGAGGTGCTGTCGGTGGTGGGCTGGGTCGCAGCTTTTATTGTGGCGCAATTGTTTGCAACCAGCATCGGGCAGCTTTTGCCCATGGAAGGTTTTAGCGACTCTTTGCGTTACGCAGCAGGTTTTGCCTGCGCGTTTATTGGCACCGCGTTTGCAGCCGGGCTGGTGACCTGGATGGTGAAAAAACTCATTGAGTCTGTTGGCCTGCGCCCGGTAGACCGCACCCTGGGCGCAGCTTTTGGCCTGGTGCGCGGGGCAGTGCTGCTGCTGGCAGCGGCCACCGTGGTGTCGATGACCCCGATGAAAGATGCCCCTTGGTGGCGCGAAACGCAAGGGGCGGGCATCGTGTCGACCGTGCTCAAAGGCCTCAAGCCTGTGCTGCCCGCCGAGCTGGGCAAATACATTAACGTTGCCGGCTACCAGCCGCAACCAAAGGGCTAAAAGTATGTGTGGAATCGTCGGCGTAGCGTCCAGCGCGCCCGTCAATCAACTGATTTACGACGCGCTCTTGCTCTTGCAGCACCGCGGCCAGGATGCCGCAGGCATCGTCACCCAACTGGGCACCAAGTTTTACATGCACAAGGCCAAGGGCATGGTGCGCGACGTGTTTCGCACCCGCAACATGCGCTCGCTGCCCGGCAACATGGGCCTGGGCCAGGTGCGCTACCCCACGGCGGGCAATGCCTTCAGTGAAGAAGAGGCGCAGCCCTTTTATGTGAATGCGCCCTTTGGCATCGTGCTGGTGCACAACGGCAACCTCACCAATGTGCCCGCGCTGAAAGAGCAATTATTTAGCACCGACCACCGCCACATTAACACCGACAGCGACACCGAGGTGCTGATCAACGTGCTGGCCTACGAGCTGGAAAAAACCACACGCGGCGCGGCGCTGACCCCCGCCGATGTGTTCACTGCCGTGCGTGGTGTGCACGCGCGCATCAAGGGCTCCTACGCCGTGGTGGCACTGATTGCCGGACACGGCCTGCTGGCCTTTCGCGACCCGTTTGGCATCCGCCCGCTGTGCATGGGACAAAGCGCCGACGGGACCATCATGCTGGCCAGCGAATCCGTTACCTTAGAGGGCACGGGACACCATCTGGTGCGCAACATCGCGCCCGGCGAGGCCGTGTTTGTCGACCTGCAAGGCCAGGTGCATACCGCGCAATGCGCAGCCAAAACCCAGCTCAACCCCTGCATTTTTGAGTTCGTCTATTTAGCCCGGCCCGATTCCGAGATGGATGGCATCTCGGTCTACCAGGCGCGTTTGAATTTGGGCGAGGCCTTGGCCAAGCGCGTCATCTCCACCGTGCCGCCCGACCAGATTGACGTAGTCATCCCCATCCCCGAGTCGTCCCGTCCCAGTGCGCAACAGTTAGCACAACTACTCGGCCTGCCCTACCGTGAAGGCTTTGTGAAAAACCGCTACGTCGGTCGCACCTTCATCATGCCTGGCCAGGCGGTGCGTAAAAAGTCAGTCCGCCAAAAGCTCAACACCATCAACAGCGAGTTCAAGGGCCGCAACGTGCTGCTGGTAGACGACAGCATCGTGCGCGGCACCACCAGCAAAGAAATTGTACAAATGGCGCGTGATGCCGGTGCCCGCAAGGTCTACATGGCCAGCGCCGCGCCGCCGGTGCGCTTTCCCAACGTTTACGGCATCGACATGCCCACCAGCGAAGAGCTGGTAGCCCATGGTCGCACGAATGAAGAAATCCGCCAGCTCATCGGTGCCGACGCGCTGATCTACCAGGAAGTCGATGGCATGAAAGCGGCGATTGGCAAACTCAACCCCGCCATCAAAGACTTTGATGCCAGTTGCTTTGACGGTGTGTACGTGACGGGCGACATCAGCAGCAGCGATGTGAAACGCATCAACGAGAACCGGGTGGGCACGCAGGAGAGCGAGGACGACACCTCGCGTTTGGCCTTGCCTAATCCGAGTTAGTTCTCGAATTCATTGCAGAGCTAATCCGGGCTATGCCGACACCCATTACTTCTACGGTGCCTGTGC
>JAYVJV010000090.1:0-19840 GCA_043769005.1 Polaromonas sp.
GCGGTGGCCATGAAGATGATCAGCAGCACCAGCATCACGTCGATGAAGGGCACCATGTTCATCTCGGCGATGGCGCGGCGGCCTCGGCGGCCGCGGGAAACAACGGCGGGCATCGCGGCTTACCGGGTGGCAGCCGCCGGCGGCGCGCCGGCATTGCGCTGCAGGATGTTGGAGAACTCTTCGATGAAGCTCTCCAGCTGGATGGCGGTGCGGTCGATGTCGCGGGCAAAGCGGTTGTAGGCCACCACCGCCGGGATGGCGGCAAACAGGCCGATGGCGGTGGCCACCAGGGCCTCGGCGATACCCGGCGCCACGGTGGCCAAAGTCACCTGCTGCACATTGGCCAGGCCGACGAAGGCATGCATGATCCCCCAGACGGTGCCGAACAGGCCCACATAGGGGCTGACCGAGCCCACGCTGGCCAGGAAGCCGACATTGCCCTCGATCACGTCCAGCTCGCGCTGCAGGCTGGCGCGCATCGCTCGGCGGGCGCCGTCGAGCTGGGCCCCGGCGTCGAGCCGGCGTTCGCGCAGCTTGAGGAACTCACGCATGCCGCTGGCGAAGATACGTTCCATCGTGGCGCTGTCGGCATGGTTGCCGGCGCTGTTGTACAGGTCGGTGAGGTTCTTGCCCGACCAGAACTCCTGCTCGAAGGCATCGTTGCCGGCGCGCAGCCGGCGCAGGCCGAAGAGCTTCGAGAAGATCACCGTCCAGCTGGCCAGCGAGGTGAGCAGCAGCCCGGCCATCACCATCTGGACCACGAAGCTGGCATGCAGCACCAGCGTGAGGAGGGAGAAATCCTGGTTCATGGTGTCCAGTCTTGAGGCCGAGGGGCCAGGTCCGTCACGCCAGCGTGCGCTGCAGGCGGTGCAGCGCCTCGTCGAGCTTGTCGCGGCTGCTGGCAAACGACAGCCGCAGCCAGCGCGCCGGCTCATGCCGGCCGAAGTCGCGCCCGGGCGTCAGCGCCACATGGGTGCGGTCCATCAGGTCGAAGGCGAAGGCCCAGCTGTCGGCGCTGTGGGCGCTGCAATCGGCATAGGCGTAGAAGGCGCCGTCGGGCAGCACCGGCACGCGCAAGCCCAGACGATCAAGCGCGGGCACCACAAAGTCGCGGCGGGCCTTGAACTCGGCGCGGCGGCGCTCATACTCGGCCATGCTGGCGGGTTCAAAGCAGGCCAGGGCGGCGCGTTGCGCGATGGTGCTGGGGCAGATATAGAGGTTTTGCGCCAGTTTCTCCACCACGCCGACCAGCGGGTCGGGCACCACCAGCCAGCCCAGGCGCCAGCCCGTCATGCTGAAGTATTTGCTAAAGCTGTTGATGCTGATGATCTGGTCGTCAATAGCTAACGCGCTTTGACCAAAGGCAGCATCATGGCTCAGACCCAGGTAAATTTCGTCCACCATCGTTACGCCACCATGCCGGCTTACCACCTCGTGGATGCGACGCAACTCAGCCGGATGGATGGAAGTGCCCGTGGGATTAGAGGGGGAGGCGAGCAAAACGCCCCGTGTTTTCACGTTACTATTGCCCCGTGTTTTCACGTTACTATTGCCCCGCGTTTTTACATTACCCTCGCCCTGCGTTGTGCTATTCCACGCGGCTTGCACCTTGTCTGCCGTCAGTTGAAACCGCTCCTCGGGCGTGCAGGCAATCAGGCGTGCGCTGCCCTCGGCGGCGCTGACAAAATGGCGGTTGCAGGGGTAGCTGGGGTCGGGCATCAGCACTTCGTCGCCTGCCTCAATGAGCGCCAGACAAGCCAGTTGCAAGCCCGCCGATGCCCCCGCAGTGAGCACGATGCGCCGAGCGGGCACCTGCACCCCAAAGCGGCTGGCGTACCAAGCGCTGATGCGTTCACGCAGCTCGCCCAGGCCGGTAGCCTGGGTGTACTGGGTCGCCCCATCGCGGATGGCTTGATGGGCGGCCTCTTGCACCAAGGGCGGGGCGCTAAAGTCGGGCTCGCCTATGTTGGTGAAGATCATTGGACGGTCGGTGTGCTGCACTTTGGCGGCCAGCTCGGCGGCGGCCTTGCCGACCTCCATCACATAAAACGGTTCGATCTTTTGGGCGCGCTGGGAGATTCGCATGGTACGGTGGGCGTTAGTGTCTAGGCAACTGGCGGGTATGTACGGTGCGCGATTCGCCCACGCTCAGGCGGGCTTGCCTGGCTTGGCATGTTTATTAGACGGCGCTTTGTCGCTGGAGACCTCGGCGGCTCGCAGAGTGGGGGCGAGTTTATTGAGCACGGCATTGACGTACTTGTGCCCATCGGTTCCACCAAAGGCCTTGGCTTGTTCTACGTACTCATTGAGCACCACGCGCCAGGGCACATCCAGACAATGCTCAAGCTCGTACACGCCCAGCCACATCACTGAGCGCTCTACCGGAGAGATCTCGGCCAGGGGGCGGTCTAGCAGGGGAATGATTTTTTGATCGAGTACGCTTGCCTGTTGCACGCAGCCGTGGAATAGCGCATCAAAGTGCGCTGCATCGGCTTTGGCAAAGCCTTGCAGGTCGCGGGTGAACGCATCAATGTCGTCGGTGGCGTTTTTGCCCACCAGGTGCTGGTACAGCGCCTGAATGGCAAACTCGCGGGCGCGGGTACGGGCCGAGCGGGCGGGGGCTTTGCCGGCCTGAGTCTTGTCAGTCTTGGCCTTGTGCACTAGCGGGGCATCTGGATGGCTGTTGGCTTGCCTGGAATTTTGGGGGGAAACAGTCATGCGTCAAGCCAGTTCATTCAGGAGGTTGGCCATCTCAACCGCCACGCGGGCTGCATCGCGGCCTTTGTCGGTTTGGCGAGCCACGGCTTGGGGCATGTCTTCGGTGGTGATGATGGCGTTGGCAATGGGCAGCTTGTAGTCCAGTGCCACGCGGCTGACACCCTGGCCTGATTCGTTGGCGACCAGCTCAAAATGGTAGGTCTCACCCCGGATGATGCAGCCCAGCGCGATCAGCGCGTCGTACTGGTTTTTTTCGGCCAGGGCTTGCAGGGCTACGGGCACCTCGAGTGCGCCGGGTACCAGCACATGGTCGATGTGTTTGGCGCTCACCCCCAAGGCGGCCAGCTCTTTTTTGCACGCGTCGGCCAAGGCGTTGGTAATGGCTTCGTTAAAGCGGGCTTGCACTATGCCGATATACAGCTTGCGGCCGTCCAGCATGTCGCTTTGCGCATTGCCTTTGTCTGCTCCAAACATGGGGGTTCTTTCTGTTTCGGTAAATTGGTTTCAGGGTACAACAGGTTGGGTGCGCTGCCTAGCGGCTAGCGCTGTCTATAAAGCCTGCGACTTCCAGGCCGTAGCCCACCATGCTGGGCATGCGGCGTGGCTTGCCCAGCAGCATCATGCGGTGCACACCCACCTCGCGCAAAATCTGCGCGCCAATGCCATAGGTGCGCAGGTCCATACGGCCGCGCACCGGCGCTTGCGATGACGTTGCCATGCCCGCAAACTGGGCAATCAGTTGCTGCGCGCTTTCGCCGCAGTTGAGCAGCACGGCCACGCCCTTGCCTTGGGCGGCGATGTATTTGAGGCTGGCATCCAGGCTCCAACTGTGCATGGGGCGGTTGACTTCGAGTGCGTCCAGCACGCTTAGCGGCTCATGCACGCGCGTGGCCACCGCATCAGCCGCATCCCACTGGCCTTTGACCAAGGCAATATGCACGCCCTGGCTGGGCTTGTCTTTGAATGCGATGGCGGTAAATTCGCCGTACTGGGTTTGCATGCTGTGGCTGCCAATCTTCTCGACCAGGCTCTCGGTGCGGCTGCGGTGCTCGATCAAATCGGCAATGGTGCCAATTTTCAGGCCATGCTCAGCGGCAAAGAGTTGCAGGTCGGGCAGGCGCGCCATGGTGCCGTCGTCTTTCATGATCTCGCAGATCACCGCACTGGGGCTGCAACCGGCCATGGCCGACAAATCACAACCCGCTTCGGTGTGGCCTGCGCGCATCAGCACACCGCCGTCTACCGCTTGCAGCGGGAACACATGGCCGGGTTGCACCAGGTCGTCAGCCTGCGTAGCCTTGGCAACGGCCACCTGCACCGTGCGGGCGCGGTCGGCGGCGCTGATGCCGGTCGTCACGCCCTCGGACGCTTCGATGGAAACGGTGAACGCGGTGCTGTGCTTGGTACCATTGCGCGTGGCCATCGGCGGCAGTTTTAAAAATTCGCAGCGTTCTTTGGTGAGCGTCAGGCAAATCAGGCCCCGGCCATAGCGGGCCATAAAATTGATGGCCTCGGCAGTGACGTGGTCTGCCGCGAGTACCAAATCGCCTTCGTTTTCACGGTCTTCTTCGTCCACGAGAATAACAATTTTTCCAGTGCGCAGGTCGGCCACGATCTCGTCTACGCCAGAGATGGCAACCGGAGCGAGCGCGGTTTTGATTGCATGTACGGCCATGGTGCTTCCTTTGATTTACTTGAGCGTGTGCGGGGTTGTCAGCGGGCTGTGGGTGGTGCTGGCCAAGGACAGCATGCGCTCCACGTACCGCGCGACGGTGTCAATTTCTACATTCACGCGCGCGCCGGGCGTGAGCGTGCCCAAGGCGGTGTTGTGCACGGTGTGGGGAATCAAATTGATGCTCAGCTCGCAGCCTTCGGCGCTGTCTTGCACACTGTTGACGGTCAAGCTCACGCCGTTGATGGTGACAGAGCCTTTGTAGGCCAGGTATTTGGCCAGCGTGGGTGGCGTGCTCACACGCAGCTCCCAGCTCTCGCCCACTTGGGCAAAGTGGCTCACGCGGCCCACGCCGTCCACATGGCCACTGACGATATGGCCCCCCAGGCGGTCGTTAGCGCGCAGGGCTTTTTCCAGGTTTACGCTGCCAACGCCATCCAAGCCAGCCGTCTTGTCCAGCGACTCGGCAGATATGTCGATAGTGAATTGCTGCGCCGTGGCATCCAGCGAGGTCACCGTCATGCAGGCACCGTTGAGGGCGATACTGTCGCCCAAACCCACATCGCCCAAGTAGCCCGCAGGCGCGGCAAGGGTCAGCCGCTTGCCATGAAAAGAGCTGGTGCCAAGTGGGTGGCTAGCGACGATGCGCCCCACCCCGGTGATGATGCCGGTGAACATAAGAGCGTATTTTCGCAGGGTTTGGCTTGCTATGCGCTTGTACCCCCCGAAATTTCCTGGATTAACCGGGCCTACAGTCGGTACTGTCTTGTGTTATGCGGGTACGCCCCGTAAAAGTGATGCACAGAGATTTTTGAATTCTGCCCTCACTATCCCAGCTAAAGACCATGGTTTGCATGCCTACGCCACTTTGCAGCAAACCTGTAGGTGTGAACGAAAAAGCACTTGGATTGAGAGAAAGTATGCTATCGAAATTAGGTAAAGCGCCTTGCGTCAAAATGATCTGATCATTAGCACCTACCCCTGCCCCACTGCCATCGTTATCCACATAGACAATCCATCCACTCGTCCAGCCGCCCGGCAGGTTATTGCCCGCGCCACAAGTTCTACCATTATTGCTGCGACACATCCGGACATTGCGACCCCGTTTCACTGCTTCGGCACGGGCGATTTGTAGACTGCCGATAAAGGCGTTGATGGCGTTGCTCAATTGCACGTTGCCAACAAATTTGCGCATGGAGGGCATGGCCAATCCAGTCAGGATGGCCACGATGGAGATGGTCACCATCAGCTCTACCAGGCTAAATCCGGCAGACCTGAAAGCTCTATGCTGGGTCAACATGTCGCACTCCCTTCCTTGGCGTGTGATGCCTTCTATGGGCCTACATCAACAAGATGACTTGTAACTATAGTTGTTTCAAATAGTTATGGCAAGTACTTTACTGTTTGGTTTGTCAGAAACAGTCACGTCCATGCAAGCGCGCTATGGTGCGCAGGTCGGTGCCCACCAGGTCGGCAGCACGAAAATCCAATAGCACTGCATCGCCCAGGTGCTGTAATTCGGGCAGATTGGCCATGCCCATGCCCGGCCCCAGCAGCTTGGGCGCTGTATAGATGAGCAGTTCATCTACGCAGCCTGTGGCGAGCAGCGAGCCATTGAGTTTAAAGCCTGCCTCCACATGCAGCTCGTTGATTTCTCGCGCAGCCAAGTCGTGCAGCATGGCGCGTAAATCCACCTTGCCAGGTGCCATACTGTTGCCCGCCTGAGGCAGGTAAATCACCGTTGCACCGCGTGCTTCCAGCGCCTGTCTTCTAGCATCATTTTGCACCGCAGCATATATAAACAATGCGCGACCAGCTATTGAATTTATAGTATCTTGGGTTGAACCAGACGAATCTGCACGGTTGGTTTTTGTGCCTAAAGTAGTCCACAGCTTGGCGCTCAACGGCAATTCCAATTTGCTGTCCACCACCACCAAATGCGGCTGACGCGGGGTGTCTACATCGCGCGCATCCAGCAGAGGGTCGTCTTGCAGTACCGTGCCGATGCCGGTAAGTACAGCGCACGCACGTGCTCGCCAAGCGTGCCCATCGGCGCGTGCGGCAGGCCCGGTAATCCACTGGCTTTGGCCATTGCGCAGGGCGGTTTGCCCATCCAGTGAGGCCGCAATTTTCATCCGTACCCAAGGCGTTTTGCGCAGCATGCGGCTGAAAAACCCCAGGTTGAGTTCGCGTGAGGCCTGGGCTGGCACACTGTCGGGCGACAATACCTCTACCGCCACGCCCGCGTCCCGCAGCATCTGCATGCCTCGGCCTGCGACCAAAGGGTTGGGGTCCAGCACGGCTATGACGACTTTGGCTATACCCGCGTCAATCAAGGTCTGGCTGCAGGGCGGCGTGTGCCCGTGGTGCGCGCAGGGCTCCAGCGTGACATAGGCGGTTGCGCCGCGCACCGATAGGCCTTGGGTAGCAGCATCGCGCAAGGCCATCACTTCGGCGTGGGCATGGCCACGCGCTTGGGTATGGCCTTGGCCAAGGAGTTTGCCTTGGGCGCTGGTGATGACGCAGCCGACGGCGGGGTTAGGCGGGCAAACCCAACGTGCCAGCGCAGCGCAGGCGCTGGCCTGATGCATGAGATCAGTATGCAAAGAAGGCTTGGCAGGTATATCCACCCACAGAGGATAGCGCTATTTCAGCTGCCGCCACAACTGGAGACAGCTTAGGTGGAGCGGCTTAACGCCAGCACTCAGAGACAACGGTGGCCGCGTTATTGCCGGATATGGATTTCCCCCCAGTGGAATTGAGCACCAAAGAGCCGCATCGGTCAGTTGCCATGCTGCCCCCCGTGATGGGGACTGCGGTAAGCGTAAATGATGTGGTGTTGGCGGATATCATCAGAGTGACAGAGTACAAAGGAGTTGATTCTCTGGGCGACTGCTGCAAGCTAATAGGTAAGGTCGAGGTAAATGTATCGTTGGCCGAGTAGAAACGCCGTTGGTACTGGCTACTCTCCAGCAGCACCCCGGTAGCCTCGGCGCGGCGTGACTTGGCGACTTGCTCTCGGTAGCTGGGCAAAGCGATAGCCGCCAGGACGACCACAATGACCAACACAATCATCAGTTCAATCAGGGTAAAGCCCGCATGGTGACGCGATGGCTTGACAAAGTGTTTCATTCTGGGTTCCTAAAAAGCTGAAATGCTGCGCACAGGCATATCCTAGCGTTTAATTAATGCGTGGTGGGTTGATTAGCTGGCGCCAGGTGCGGCGGAAAGCAGCATCACCGCAGGTGGACACCAGCTTGAGTGCTGAACTACCTGAGCCCAACAGCGAGCCTTGGGCTGTGCTGCCATCGCAGGGCACATTGTCGAGATCCCGCGGTGGGGGTTCGGTACGTGGGCCAATATGGTCACGTGTAATGACGTTTCCACGCGGAAAACCTGGGGCTTTTGCAATACCCATGCCATCACCAATTCCGTCGCCATTGACATCAAAACCGCTGCTCCTGCCGCTGGAGCGGTTGCCGGTATCAGGGTTACCACCCGTGTTCGCATCAAGTTGGTATACATAGCCTGTCACGCCAGTAGCAACCGTGCAAGACTCTACTGCAGAGGCTCTGTTGGGTGGCACCACAGTTGAGATGACAACGGTTTGACCAAAGTTTAGAACATCAGCAATCGAGCGTTGACCGCCTTCAAAACTCAAATTCAGCTTCCAGCCTACTTTGCTTGTGTAGTCCACTGTATTTCTGGAGACCAGGTAGTAACTGGCAACGGCAGTGCTGGTGCTGACCACCGAACTGGAGGTTTGCAGTTGCAGCATCGAATCGGCCAGAGTACCCAATGGCGATATGGTTGAATTTGCGCCCACCGCATTTTTATCCAAAACACCATAGATGGTCTGCGTACCCACATCAGTGGCATCGGCGCTGGTATTGAGCAAACCAGTAGCGGCGACGACCAACATGCCGCTATTGAGTGGGCGCCATGCTGGTGCCCCTGAAAAAGGTCGGTTACCAGGCACGGTGTACAGGGGTTGACCGCTGAAGTCAACGGTACCGGAACCAGGCGAACGCAGATCAAACTTCCACATATTGCCCTGGCTGTCACCCCCCAGCGCCGCTACGATTACTCGTCCTTTGCGCACCAATGTAATGCCGCCCATACTGTTGGGAGATGCAGCAGTGCCCACGCCAGTAGAAATTTCCTGGATGAATTCCCCTGTTAAAGCATCTGCAATGAACAGGCTGGCCTGGTTGCTCGCACTGTAGTAACCGTTGCCAAACACAGTCACCGAACGGCCGTTGGACATTACCCCAGACTGGGGCGGATTGAGAACATAGCCCAGAGAACCGAAACCTGGTGTGGAGGTATTGATCTCCCACTTGAGGTCGCTGGCAGCCATGGCGGGCGGGGTGAGCGCCCCGGTTGGTGTGCCCTGTACTGGTACATTCAACGCATACACGTACCTGCCACCTCGGCCTCCTGTGCCAAAGGCTATGCTTTTCCAGTTGGTGCCATCATAGATGTCACCTTCATTCACGGGTCCGTCCAAAACATAGTCGTGGGTATAGGGCTCAATGCTAAAAGCAGCCATTTTTGGCAGAGCAGATCGCGGCATATAGCCCATGATTTCACGGCCTGTGGCCGGATTCATGGCGTGCAAAATTCCATCGTTGGCGGCTGCAAACAAAACTCCTAGGCCATTGTCATTTTTGGCTTTGTGGTAAGACTCATATTTTTCTATGCCCGGTATAGATGTCGTGGTAGCGACAAAAGTGTCGGTATAGCCCATGTTCAGTTCACCACGAATATAGGCAGGCGGGCTGTTGACTACGCTACCCATATTGCTGTTTCTGATGCGCAGGTTTTGCCCCGATGCATTGATGCCAGAGACACTGCCGCGTAAATAGTTGACCACATCACTATTGCCGTTGGACCCCAGGGCTGTACGAATGTCTGTTGGCAAAGCTGCATAGGCCGTTGCCGAACTTGCAGTCAGGTTAATGGGGCCAGAAGAGGACAAGGTCACCAAGTTGCGGGAAGCTTCAGGCGGAATATTCAGACTGGCAATCCAGGTCGGCGTGGCGTTGAGCCCGCCAACGACATTGCCATTGGCTCCCAGCGTATAGGCCTTGATGTTGCCAGTACTGTCAACCAAGTTGTAGCTGGGGACGTATTTTAATTCGCCAGCCAGTGTGGACAGATTGTTATTGGTATCCGACACAGCAACACCCGCATTAGACCCGCCGGCCTGCGTGGCGCGCGAGATGGCCTCTAGAAAAGCATCTTTGATCTCATTGGGCGAACTTACGGAAAAAGATTTACCCTGCCCGGCATACCCAGCGTGTACGAAATCATCAACGTTATTGATGTTGGTAGTGGCATCGCTGGGAGCACCCCAATTCAATGGAGTAATAGCGTTGCCACGCACATAGCTATTGTTGTAGTTGGCTATTTGCAATGGAGTGACGTTGCCTCGAATGCCTAAACCAATGCTATAGAACACCATGTGCTGCCAAAAAGCCGGGTTGCCATCGACGGGAGGAATGATGTTGGGTAAGTCGGGGCGTAGGTCTTGAATCCACCAGGCCGCAGCGCGGTCAGACATGGTGCCAACATTGTTGTCTGGATAGGCGATGTAGCTGGCACCAGCCACCGGAATGCTGGAAAAGACAAATGGAACGCTGTTAGTGGGATTGATGTGTGTTGTATTGTTCAAGCCTGTGAAGACACCGGAGTCGACATTGCCAGGTCTGTTAGGCGCAGTAGTAACATCGCTATATGCACCATCGGAGAACATAATGGCAGAATTGCGTCGGCACGCAAGATGTACGGTGGCATCTCCCGTTGTTACCGTAGGCGTGTTTGCTGGGGTAGAAGCCCATGGGCCGCCATTGTCTGTGCGTAAAAAATAGGTGCCTGCAGCTTCCAGCAAGTGGTTGCTGGATGTACCTCCCTGTGCGTTTAAATTGTAGAGCCAGTTATAAAACTGCGTTTTCTCATTGGGGACAGCGGTCGTGGCACTGTCAGTAAAAGGGCGAACTCCTCTTCTGATCATGGTGCCGGTCGGCTCACGGGTGCTGCTCGTGTTTTGATTCATCCAGCCGTAGCCCAAGCGGAAATTATTTTGAAAACTAGGATCTTGAAAGGCGATGCCGATGGAGGTTTTAGCAGCCTCCATACGGGTGCTGTAGTACTCACTCCAATTCAAGGCATTTTGTCGCTCATCTTGCCAGGTGCAGCGTGTGAAGTTCGGAGTCATCAATGGCAAAGGACCTGTACCAGAGGGCACCATGAGCGGATTGACACAGTCAGTGCGCGCTGCTGATTTGACAGGATATGCGTTGGTGGCAAAAGTATTAGAGGTTGCGGGCGCAGGTATCGTGTAGTTAGGGGTGATGGCGATGCATATACCGGCCGCGTCACGCGCAGTACACAGATTAAAAATTAGATTGTTTGAAAAAACCCCAGTGGAATTATCTGCTGTGGTTTGTGGACGTCCAGCATATGCCGAACAAACTCCACCCGGTGGATTAGGGCAATTTTCGGTGTAGAAAATACCGGCGGCGTTTCCGTGCCAGTTTTGTGTTCTCGTCAGCGCACTTTGCTCAGTGGCGCTTCCCAAAGATACGCTCGTAGAATTGACCCTGGGAAAATACTGGATGCGTGGATCGTAATACAAACGATTGGCATCTGGTGATTGGTACGCAGAAGTGGCCGCCAGCGCACTGGAGTATGAATTTCTAAAATTATCTGGCACAAACGTAAACCCCATGGAACCTGAGTTGTCCATGAGGAGCAACAGGTTGGGCTTTGCTGTGGCACCAATAGACAGTAAGGGTTGCGATGGAAAGGGGGATGTTTGCGCCAAAGTAGGTAGCGTTGGCATCAGCGCAGCGAGTATGACCAATACGCGCAAAAACGCCTTAAGTGCATTGGAGGTTAAATATTTCATAGTTGACTCACTATCCAAAGAAGAAAAATCGCTGTTGCGTCATGGTTAGGCGGCGATGCATTAAAGCCAGAATACTTACGGTCGCAAGACCGACTGCACCCAGGCCTCGGCCCCCGAAGTCACGCCGTTGGTGCTGTTTAAAACGGCATCGTTACCAAAGCCGCGCGCGGTAATGACAAAGCCGGGGCCTGCGGTGTCGGCAATGCGCTCGATGACGCATTGCGGGCGGGTTTTGATGGTGGTAACTGCAGCCTCTGTCTGGTTGTTCAGGTAAGCGATGGGCACTCTGATGACGTTGGCGGGTGCCGAGCCAGTCCAGGTGGTGGTTTGGCTCCAGGCACCGGCTGAGATGGTGGTGGTAATGGTGTTAGAGCTAATCTGGCTACGCTCGGTGCTGAATGCGGTGTTGGGCACGGATTGGGACGTGCTGGCGGCCACCAGCTCGCAGTATTTGGCGGCCAGCTCGGCCGCTTGCAGCGCCGAGGCGGCGGTGCGCAGACTGTTGGTGGTTTGCTCGGTCAGTGTAGCGTTGCGCATGCTAAGCGCGCCTATCAAAGACAAAATGCCGAGCATGACCAATACTAGCGCCAGAACAATGCCCCGCTGCGGTTTGGCAGACGACACAGGCGCGGATGTTGGGCAAGCAGATGGGCAAGCTGGTGAGTGCAAGTGAAGGTATTGCATGGCTTGCCTTTACTGCTGAACACGATTTTTGAGCAAAATCGTACTGGTGTAGGTTCGTCGCAAAAAACCGTCTGTGTTGGTTTGCTGTGTGTTGCCACAGTCGTAATATGTGGCGGTGCTGGCGATGGCGGAGCGGCTGGAGAGGTCTGAGGCGGCAGTGTTGCGCATTTGCAGGCACACCCGCACGGTGAGCACGCGCTTCCAGCGGTCGGGGTCGGTTGAAAACGCGGTGTCTATGTTGCGCGCTGTCATATAGGCGGTGGTTACTGAGCTAACAGTGGTAGCGGCTACGCCAAAGGTGAGCTCCATGCGTTCTACCCCTTCCATGATGGGCTGCTCGGCACCAAAGGTGACGATGCCCGTGATGGTGTTGGCACTGACAGCGCCCTGACAGTACATTTCGGGTCCGCCCGAGGGGGTGCCGACAGTTTTAACAAAATAGCGGTTGTCGGCCAGTGCATAGCGAGGAAAGGTGAGCGTGCCCACAATAGCGGCGCTGGCCGTGGCTGATGTCACGGTGGTGGCGGTGATGGCATCGCCTACGCAATTGGAGGGTGATAAAACACCGCCCAACGGGGTCACCGGTACGGTGTTGGAAGTGTCGGCCTCGTAGCGCACCACTAAGGCATCAGAGAAAGTAGTAGTGTTGTTGCAGGCGATGGAGTTAAACGCCGTAGTGTTGGCGGTAGCCATGCCACCGGTGCAGCCGCGCACGCCTGCACTGCCTGCGCCGTCCAGATTTTTACGCGTGCTGACAGGAAAAGAGGGGGGGGCTACGATGGCACTGTATCCCGCCAGGCGGAGTTGCTGCTGCAGCAGGCCCAGGGTAATGCTGGCGTTCTCATTGAGTCGGGCTTCGGTTTCTGTGACTTTGCTGACGCTGCTGGTGCCAGCATAGATAGCCAAGGCTGCACCTACCACCACCAGACCAATGGTGATGGAGATCATGAGCTCGAGCAAAGTGCGGCCTGCCTGCTGGAGGGGGCGTGCAAGCTGTTTCATAGGGCGATCCTGAAATACATGCACTTGATGGTGGGGTCACTGGTGGGGTTGGCAGCGGCTGGGCAGCGCGTGTTGCCTGCTACATCAAACCCGCTAGCCTGCTCCAGTTCGGTCCACATGATCCAGATGTCCATATTGCTTTGTCCGGTCGTTGCATTGACACCGGTGAGGACGTAGGCATCACCGCCAGGCAGACGCAGGCGCAGCAGGTTGCGCCATTGCGCCAGGTCGAGTGCAGCCATGGCGGTCGAGTCGCATGTGTTGGCTGGTACGCTGGCATCGGTGCAACCCGTGGTGGAGATGAGAGCGCGGGAATTGACATAGGATGTGGTTTTGGCATAGCCACTAGCATTAAACCCAGACATGTTGGCGCGCGCACGGTCTGCATAGTCTGACACCAGCAGCAGGGAGGTGCTGCGGATTTGCGCCAGCTTGTTGTAGGAACTGGACGCAGCAGTGAGCCCGGCCATACCGAGCATGCCCACGGCCATGACGAGGATGGCGATTAGCACCTCCAACAAAGAAGAGCCGCGCTGCTGCGCACGCTGTGGGTTGGGCTGAGCCTGCAGGCGCGCAGACATTAGAAGGCGCTGCATGTTGCGCCCTCCACAATGCGCGAACGGCCGGTTCTGCTGATACATAAGGTTTTTTGAATGTGCACGGCATTACTGGGGTTATCCCAGCTAAAGGTCATGGCATCGTTGGCAGCGCCACCTTGCATAAAGCCGGTGGGCGTAAAAACATAGGTGCCTGTAGAGCCTGTAACGGTTGAGGAGATGTTATAAAAGTTGCTGAAGGCACCTTGTGTCATCACTATCTGGTCGGGCGCGTTCAGACCGCCGCTGGCATCATTGTCTACATATACCAGCCAGCCTGTGCCCCAGCCCATGGCGGGTGCATCGCTGGCACAGGCGGTGCCGTTGGTGGTGCGGCACATTCTGGCGACCCGACCGCGTTTGATGGCCTCAGCGCGGGCGAGCTGCAGACTGCCGTTGTAGGCGTTCAGGGCGTTACTCATCTGCCATTTACCGATAAATGCACGCATCGAAGGCATGGCCAGCGATGTCAGGATGGCAACAATAGCCACGGTCACCATCAATTCGATGAGTGTGAAGCCATTGGGGCCTGCTCTGGAAAAACTGCGTTGTGAGGATGTCATTGCGCTCTAATATATGCAAGTACACCCATGAATCTAAGGTTTTCCCGGACAGGTGGTAATTCGGACGACAAACGGTTATTCGTTAATGGAATTAAAAAATCAATAATACATAAAAATTAATTTTTTGCAGAAATAAAGCTATGTTGGAGTAAGTTACTCACTATTTTTCGGTATGCAGGCGAATCAAGCTATGGGTTTTTGATTTCCACTTCGGCAGGGGTAACCCTTAGCGTCGCCAGCAATCCGCTTGGCTGGCGGCTTTAGCTCCGGTAAAGGCAAGTGTCATGGTTCCGCATCGGTCAACGATTTGGATGGGATTGGCGGTAAGGGTATAGGCATTTGCCAAGGGTGCGACCGTAAAGGTAATGGAATAGTATTTTGGCGTACCATCTTTGGGAGATGACTGCAATGCAGTAGGCAGTGACACACCCACATAAGTGTTGTTTTGTGTGTAGTACCGCTCCACCACTTGGGTTGCTTCATGCACGACTGACTGGGCATCGGCACGCCTGGCTTTGCGGATCGATTCGGTATACGAAGGGTAGGCTATGGCCGTCAAAATTGCAATGACGGCCATGACGATCAACATTTCGATCAGCGTAAAACCGCGCATCCTGCGCGATGTAATTAGCGCCTCCCCCCAGGGTAGATTCGCAGCCAACACGATTTGGATGGGGGGCTTTAACATCGGGTTTTTTCCTCGGTTATTCACGGACAATTTCCCTCCAGTTAATACGACCCGAGGCACCACGGATAGACTCGGCGCTTTCTACGATGCCACCACTATTGGTGCTGCCGGTGCCGGTACCTACACCACCACTGCTGCCACTGCCCCCACTGCCCCCAGGGATGCCCGTAAACGAGCCATCTTGCGGGTCTGTGGAGCCGGGTGCCCGTGTACTGCTCCTTGAGGCGGCGCCAAAATCTTGGGCGGGATTGGGAATCCAATTGCTGTCACCATAACAATAGCCATTGTCATGGTGCCAGAAATACGTCCATTCAGCGACAACATATCTATTGAAGTTCGCTGCATTGACGCGCCAGCCATATTTTGCGCCACCACCAGCATAGTTCAGTTCAATAGCAGTGTCCGGGGTGCTGCTGCGGATAATTTGTATCGTGAGTGCGCCGTTGAAGCGTTCATTGTTGAGTCCGGGGGTACCAGGTACGCCAGCGGCGCTGACACTGTTCACGCAGCCTGTTTTGGTGGGAATTAAACCAGCCCGCACCCCCAAACCGTCTCCCCACCAATCCATAGCTTGAAAGGCATTTAAAGGCAGTGCAAAGGCCAGACTGCTCACAGTGTTTGAGGTGTAGACTGGCAGTGAGTTTAAGAGCGTAGTGGCATTGGTTTCTGATGCCAGATTACGAAAGGTCTTGACGGACTCATAGGGGTCACCACCGACAGATAGTCTGGCCGCAGGGTTTAAATACTGGTTCATGACCAATACCTTGAATGTCGCTGTACTGGATAATCCGACATTGCTCAGATTAAAGCCACGGTCACTCGCATTGAGCATGTTGACACCGGTTACGTCATAGGTGTCATCGTACTCATGATGGTGCAGGCGGTTTCCATAGGCTCCAATTTGACCCAGAAAGAAGGTATCTGTAGCCGCGCGACCCGTGTTCACCGGACGGTAATAGGTGTCCACGTCGAAGTGGCCACCAGATACGCCGGGGCCAATACCGGTTGGTGGCGATTCCCCGTCGGGATTGTAGTTAAACAAAGCCAGGCTTAAGATGGACAGGTCAGTCAATACCGGTTGCGAAAGTACACCGGTTCCTAAATAACCGCCATTAATCACGCGCCCGCCCACGTTGTCGCTGGCGTTGATCAACCCATCATTATTGATATCAAACACCGGGTTGAGAAAACCTCCGCCGGTGAGATAGTTGACCTGAGTGACCCAGCTTTGGCCAGCACTTACAGTGGGTGAGGTTGTACTGACCGTCGGATTGCTGCTGGTAAAGTACATGCGATCTTCATTGATAAAAGGCGACTCTCCAACCACGCGCTCACCGGCAGGCAATGCCAAACGCCACCCTTTGTGGTTGGCCGGACCGGCTGTCCACGTAGGGGTGTTGGTGCTGGAGTAACGCACCCGCTCTGTATTGAACAGTGTTTCAGTCACGCTTTGTGCCAGTAGTGCAGCGTTGGCTGCAGGTGCGCCGTCCCAAATGCCATAGACATAATGTACCGCTGTATCGGTTTTGTCGGCGGGCATCAGGGTGCGGCCTGTACCAAAAGCGACCATATATCCGCCATTGGGATGGCGCTGCACTACCGGTGCTGTGGTGATGGAGGCTGTTGGCGAGGCGGTAAACAACTGGCTTACCGCATAGGAGGTCAGGTCAAACTTCCACATGACACCATTGAGGTCACCCGCATAGGCAAAGTCTGCTTTGCCATCACGGTTGACATCCACCAGTGTGGGACTGGACAGGCCATTGGGCGCCGCAGCGGTGCCAGAGCCGGTATCCATCTCGCGTATCAGTGCACCGGTTTCGGCATTAATTACGTAAAGCGACGCAGTGTAGTTGCCTGTGTTCATATAGCCATTACCGACGATCACCGCTGGTGTACCGGGCGTAGTGCCAGTCGTATCGTTCAGGCGCGCAAAGCGCGGCATGGCATAGGTGTAGCCCAAATTGGCAAAACCCGTGGAGGCGGAGGTAACTTCCCATTTGATTTTGGCTGCTGCAGCGGCATCGCTGGAGACTGCGGCGGTGGCCGAGGTGGTGCTTATGTCGAGTGAAAACAAGGCCTTGCCACCAGCACCTAAACCACCGACCAACATGGTCTTTTGACCAGACGCAAAATTGATATCGGCGGCTGCAAGTGGACCATCCACAAAATACTTGTGCACGTAGGGATTGCTGGCTAGCAGGGGCAGTTTCGGCAGCAGCACCGATGGCACATAGGCATAGACCTCTTGCCCTGTGGCAGCATCAAACACGTGTAGCATTCCGTCATTGGCACCTACATACAAACGTTTGACTCCTTGGCCATGGTTCCAATGCAACAGGGTAGAGTGCATGATGTCTCCCAGCATGCGCCCGGTCTCGCGTGCGCGTAGGGTGCCTCCATTGGCGGTGTCGTTGCTGCGATCGCCGCGCACAAAATTAAGTATTTGCGGTCCGGTGGTGTTGGTGCCCAGACTGGTTTTTTGGGCGGTGCTCAGACTATTCCACTGGAATGCAATACCAGCCGGGGACGCAGTATCACTGAAGGTTGCTATTCTTCTATTGTTTGGTGTCACTGCATTCAATTGCACGCCGGCATCGACCTCAGCCCAAGGGGATGTACCCGCTACGCTGGCAGCGGCGCTAATATGGTTGGCACGTAACACGCCATACCAGGGCCCACCTACGTAACCGGGACGGTAAATGTTTTCACGACCGCCGGACAGGTCATTGCTGCTCAGTGCAGGGCGGGTGATCCAGCCTGTAAACTGGTTGTCTGGCGTGAAAACTGGTGCTGCTTTGGCCATGTAAAGTACAGCCAACGCTGTGCTGGCAACTATGCCAGCACCAATCCAGCGCAGCCGTTTGGACATTAGCCAAGGATTTGGTAATTTAAACTGATTCATAACATTCTCCTACACGATGGCGGTAAATAGACTGCAGAACAACTTCGGTATTGGCGGTGCCGCCCCTGGCTTTTGCAGTTATCAAAAAAAAGGCCACGCAAGGCTTACCACGCTCCAGCGTCGATGAATCGGAGGTGCCTTGGTATTCAATGGTGTAGCGGGGTTGGCTGGACAATCCTTGCAAATTACTAGCACCCGTTTGTCCACCCAAGGCCCAGGTTTTGGAGCCCGTCCAGTCGGTGGGTGTAAACGTGTTCGTGAGCGATGTGCCTAATGGAGAAAAACACAAACCACCCGTACAGGCGCTTGAAAAGTTTTTGGCATACAAAGGAGTGAACGCTGCACCAGCATTGCTACTGATGGCCGACTGCGCATCGCGCAGCGTGGCCTCGGCGGCTTGAAAGGCGATTTGCCGGTCTTTAAAGTTGCCCGCCATGCGTTCGTTCTGTCCAAGTGACTGCATGGACACGCCCGCCATTAAGCTGATGGCCAACAAAACAAATAGAGAAATGATGAGCACCACTCCGCGCGCACGTTGGCGCTGGCCAGTCATGACATTGGGATGGATTTTCCGAAGTTTTTTCATGGTCTTAGGTTCCTCAGTGATACTACGGTGCTATAGGTTCGGCGTAGCTTCCTGTCTGATGGGGTGACGGACACGTCGTTGAAATCGCGGTAAGTCTGAGCTGTGTCTACCAAGTTGTCGCTGTCGGACACAACCCGCACCCGAATGTTCAGGCTAACCACCAGTCTCCAGTCAAGAACCGTGGCGGGGTCGACATACGAATCTGGCTCACCATCACCGGTGATGTCCATGCCAGCCAGGACAAACATACCTTCTATGTTCGGCACAAAAGCTTGGGTGGTGGGCGTATTGGCTACCCCCGTACTGGCATCCACCGACGCGGACAGGCATGTTAAATCCTGGCTGGGAAGGGCAACGGTGAGGGTCTGCCAGGCAGTTATAGTGGCGGAAATAGTAGTGCCCCCACAGAGCTGAGTAAGGTTGTCGCTGCCCCCCTGGTAACGCAGGGAAATTGAGCTGGTCGTTGCGGCAACTGATATGTCAAGACCGAAGGGCCCCATGGGTGGAAATATATTGTCACGCTGGAGCAGCGGGTCGGACCGGTAGCCTGCTTTGCGGATTTCGCGGGTGAGAAGCTCAATGCTAATACGCCCGCCCTCCTGCATGCGGGCTAAATTTTCTTCGTGCCGTGTGCTGGCGCGGGTACCCAAAAACATTTGGGCCAAAGCAAGCAGTAAAAACAAACCCAGGGCCATGCCCACAAGTAGTTCGACGGGAGAAAATCCACGCTGATGCCGCTTCATAGTGAGATGTTGCATGACGGTTACAGTACAGAGCGGAAGGTGAAAGTCATCGTCTGCCCGGTACTGCTCTGGGCTGAGCGTTCTGTCCATTGCATGGTGATGCTGGCGGTCACGCTGCCAAGCACGCTGATGGTGGCCGTGCCGCTGGGCAGGTCTACGCCCAGCCGGGTGTACCACTGAAACAAGTCCTGTTGTGCAATCGTGCCTGTGTTACTTGGTAAGCTGGTGCTGGGTGTGAAGTTGTATTCACCTGTAGCAGCTCGGGTTGGGTTGGCGCGCATGCGTTCGAGCATGTCCTGGGCATAAATTGCTGCAGTAGAGCGGAAATTGGAGTCGGCTACTGCGCGGGTGCTGGCTACCTTGAGTCCTACGGCACCCAATACACCCAGCATGATGATCAGCATGGAGATCAAAACCTCTACAAGTGTTGCACCACGTTGCTGTTTGATGGAAATACTTTGCATGATGGTTTGCCCTTATGAACAGGTGGTACTGCTGGTTTGGACACGCCCAACGATATTGACACTGATGGCTGAGCCTTGGGTTCTGTTTGGGATACATATGGTAAATGTGGCACTGGCAGTGCCACCATTGCCCCGCGCTAAACCACTAGGTAGAAAACTGACCCAATTGGTGTAGTTAGCCCCCACAGTGACCGTGCTGTCCTTCAGTGGTTCGCCCACTTTGAGTACGGTGTCCGTGCCATCAATGGTGCCCGCTACATTGCTCGTCAGATGGGTGTTGTCTGAAAACAGGATCCAGCCATCAGC
>JAYVJV010000091.1:0-8838 GCA_043769005.1 Polaromonas sp.
CGTTGGCCGAAGGTTTGGGTGCCTCTACCTTAGAAGATATTGAAGAGCTGGTGCAACGCTTTACCGTGGCCATCAATTTACTGCACCATATGCAGCCCGAGGGTGTGGGCGCACGCAACTTGGCCGAATGCTTAAGCTTGCAGCTGCGTGCCCTGCCGCTGCACACACCCGCACGCAGTGCAGCGCTGGCCGTGTGCGCGCAACCCACTGATTTGCTGGCGCGGCGCGATGTTAAACGCTTGGTCACTTTGTGCGGCTTGTCTGCCGACGAGGTCAAAGACGCTATTGCACTGATCGTGCGGCTAGACCCCAAGCCGGGTCGCCAGTTTGCCGATGTAGAGCGCAATATTATTACGCCCGACGTTATCGTCACAGCGGCAGGGCGCGGCAGTGCTGCAAAGTTCAGGGTACAGCTTAATACGGCGGTGATGCCGCGCTTAAGGGTGCACGATATTTATGCACAGGCTCTGAAAACTGGCAAAACCGGCAGCCATGCTAATTTGCAAGGCCGCTTGCAAGAAGCGCGTTGGTTTATTAAAAATATCCAACAGCGCTTTGACACTATTTTGCGGGTAAGTAATGCGATTGTGGAGCGGCAACGCAACTTCTTCACGCACGGTGCACTGGCCATGCGCCCGCTGGTATTGCGCGAGATTGCCGACGAGCTGGGCCTGCACGAGTCCACCATCAGCCGCGTTACCACCGCCAAATACATGTCCACCCCGCACGGTACCTTTGAGCTGAAATACTTTTTTGGCTCGGGCCTGAATACCGAAACCGGGGGCAATGCCTCCAGCACGGCGGTGCGCGCCTTGATCCAGCAGTTTGTGGGCGCTGAAGACCGCAACAAACCGCTGTCGGATAATGCGCTGGCCGACATGCTCAAAGAGCAGGGCATCGAGTGCGCCCGCCGCACAGTCGCCAAATACCGCGAGGCTTTGCGCATAGCACCGACGCACTTGCGCAAAACTTTGTAGGTATTTATATAGTAGAGGGGAGGGAGGGGAGTTTTTGAACGCAGAGGGCGCGAAGGTTTCGCAAAGGGCGCAGAAGGAATACCAAAAATACAAAATAGAGAAAATAGAGAAAAGAGGGAGAAGCAATTTTCCGTGTACCTGCAAATAAGAAGTTTCAAAAAAGAACGCTTCATTTGAGCTAGTTTTAATTCATTTTTGGCTTTCCTTTCCCCCTTTCTTCTTTTGCGCCCTTTGCGAAACCTTCGCGCCCTCTGCGTTCAAAAACTCCCCTTTTTCTTAACCTTTTTCTTAACCTCTTTCCATCCCGCATTCTTTCCAATCGTCGCCATGAATCCCGTCCCCCTATGAACCATCTTCAATTATTTCTCCCTTGTGCAGGCGGCGTAGAAGAGCTGCTGGCGCACGAGGTGCATCGTATTGTGAAAGTGCCTGTCAGCGTGATGCGCGGCGGTGTGATGCTGGAGGGCTCCTGGCGCGACGCGATGCTGCTGAATCTGCACAGCCGCCTGGCCATGCGGGTGATGATCGAGCTGGCGCACAAGCCCTACCAGAACGAGCGCGACCTGTACGACGCAGCCAGCGAGGTGGCCTGGGAGCTGTGGTTTACGCCCAAAAACACCTTCAAAATTGAGATGACCTCGCAGCACAGTCCGCTGAAAAGCCTGAACTTTGCCGCGCTGACCATCAAGGACGCGATTGCCGACCGCTTTCGCAACAAGTTTGGCGTGCGACCCGATATCGACACCCACTGGCCGCATGTGCGCGTGCATGCCCACCTGACCACCGATGCCGTCACGCTGTACATCGACACCAGTGGCGAGCCGCTGTTCAAGCGTGGCTGGCGGCAAGACACCGGTGAGGCCCCGCTCAAAGAAACTTTAGCCGCCGCCATGATTGCCGCCAGCGGCTGGCAACCCGAGCAACCGCTGTACGACCCCTGCTGCGGCAGCGGCACGATTGCGATTGAGGCCGCGCAAATCGCGCTGAACATTGCGCCCGGTTTGCAGCGCCAGTTTGCCTTTGAGCGCTACCTGCCATTTCAGCAGCACGTTTGGGATGCTATTAAAAACGAAGCTGCTCACGCTATATTACCGGGGCCTACAGACGTAAAAGACATCCAAATCTTTGGCAGCGATGTGGCCCACCGGATGGTGGATTTTGCACAGCGGAATGCCGAACGCGCAGGCGTAGCACACGCGGTGCAGTTTCGCGGTGGCGATGCCTTGCAGCGCATGCCGCCCAGCACGCCCAGCGCCACGGTTCAACCCGTCATGCTGATTAACCCGCCCTACGGCGAGCGCATTGAGGTGGCGGGCATCGCCGGGCGGTCGCACGGCGATTCAAACACCCTCGCGCGGCCGCATGGCGATTCAAACACCCAGGGGCGGTCGCACGGCGGCTCCAATAACCCGGGAGAGCAGCGCGGCGCGCAGCCCGACGACTTCTTTGTGCAACTGGCCACCCACTGGAAGAGCCATTTCGACGGCTGGACGGCCTGGATACTTGCCCCCGACATGAAGCTGCCCGGCCGCATGCGCCTGAAAGAATCCCGCCGCGTCCCCATGTGGAACGGCCCCATCGAATGCCGCATGTTCAAGTTTGACATCCAAGGCCGCCGCGTGCACCCCACGCCCTTTGATGGCACAGCCCCAGCAACAGCCGCCGCGCAGCCCGCCCCGCAGCAGCCCAGCGGCAAAGCAGGCGCAAGCGCTTGATGCCAGCGTGAACCCGCCTTTCGTGGTGCTAGACACCAATATCGTTTTAGACCTGCTGATTTTCAAAGACCCGCGCTGCGCTGCGCTACACGAGGCGCTTGGCAGCCAGGTCATTACATGGATTGCCACGCAAGTCATGCGCGATGAGCTGGAGCGCGTGCTCGCTTACACCCACTTGCAGCCGCGCATGGCTTTCTACCAAATCAGCGCCGAACAGGTGCTGGCACAATTTGATGCGCAGGTGACTGTGCAAACCACGGCAGCGCGTTGCCAGTTTGTCTGTACCGATGCCGATGATCAAAAATTTATCGACCTGGCCGCGCAGCACCACGCTGTGCTGGTGAGTAAAGACAAGGCGGTGCTGCGTTTACGAAAACGTTTAGCAACTTTGGGTGCGGTAGTGCTCAGCCAGTGGCAATAAGTGCTGCCAACGCTGTATGCGGCTTAAAGCTTGCTCTATCACTTGATCCACAAACGGATCGCGTCCCAAGTGCGCCCTAGCCATCCGGCCTGTGCCACTTCTTCCAGCGCCACTAGAGGTACCTCGATAAACGGTTGGCCCGATACGCTCACTTTGAGCTTGCCTACGCTTTGGCCTTTGGCTAGCGGGGCCACCAAGGGTTCGGGCCGCTCGATTTGTGTGGTAAGTTTGCTCACCGAACCAGCGGGCACCGCGACGATGATGGCGCTTGCGCTGCCCAGTTTGGCCTGGGCTTGCTTGCCCTTCCAGATGTGGGGTGATGCCACCGCCTGGCCCGCTTCAAACAGCTTGACGGCATCAAACGCGGTGTAGCCCCAGTTGAGCAGCTTCTGGCTTTCGTTGGCGCGGGCGTTTTCGTTGGCGGTGCCCAGCACGATGGAGAGCAGGCGGCGCTGGCCCACGCCCGTCACATCGCGTTTGGCGGTGGCGATCATGCAGTAGCCCGCCGCCTCGGTGTAGCCGGTCTTCAGGCCATCGACCGTGGGGTCGCGAAACAGCAGCAAATTGCGGTTGGTGTCATTCGATGTCGGTGTGCCTTCAAAGTGGTATTTTTTGAGTGCGTAGTACTGCGTGTACTCGGGGAACTCGCGCATCAGGCGGGTGGACAAAACGGCCAGGTCGCGGGCTGTCGTGGTATGGCCGGGCTCGGTCAGGCCTTCGGGGTTTTTAAAGCTGGTGTTTTTCATGCCCAGCACCCTGGCCTGCTCGTTCATCAGCTTGACAAACTGCTCCACCGTACCGCCCACGCCCTCGGCCAGCGCGATAGTGGCATCGTTGCCGGACTGCACCACCATGCCTTTGATCAGGTCTTCCACGGGCACCTTCATCTTGGGGTCGATAAACATGCGCGAGCCAGGCATCTTCCAGGCGCGTTCGCTCACACTCAGGGTTTGTTTGAGGTCGATTTTTTTGGCACGCAGGGCATCAAACACCAGGTAGGCAGACATGAGCTTGGTCAGCGAGGCGGGCTCCACTGGGCCATCGGCATCCTTTTCGGCCAGCACCTGGTTGGCGCTGATGTCCATCAGTAAAAAGGCTTTGGCAGCGATCACCGGGGCTTGGGGCAGGGCGAGAGTGCTGGTGGCCATGGCATGGGTGCCGCTGCTTTGCGCGGCAGCGTTGGGGATGGCGAGATAAGTCGCAATCGCCAAGAAGGGTGTGAGCAAGCCCGTAGACAGGGCGCGTGTAAATAAGGTCATGAGGGTGTGGCCAGTTGGGTAAGGGGAGGCAAGGCAGCTAGAAAAATGATGCTTTGCGAATAATGGGTGCCATGGGCTATTTGGGTGCTGGCTCAGGCCAGCAGATGGCGCAGCACCACGTATTTCAACAGTGGCAATTGTCCATGAAAAAAGTGGCTGCCACCGGGTACCACCGTCACGGGTAGTTGCTGGGGGCGGGCCCAGTCCATCACGCTGGCCAATGGCACGGTGTCATCCAGTTCGCCGTGCAGCACCAGGGTGCGCTCGTGCAAGGCGGAGTCGATGGTAGCAACGGCAAAGCGGGTGGTGGCGGCACCGACCAACACGATTTTTTGCAGCGCATTACGCTGTGCCGCATAGGCAATCACGTTAGAAGCCACGAACGAACCAAACGAAAAACCCGCCAGGCACAGCGGCGTGCCCTCGGCGCAGCTTTGGTCGATGATGGCGCGCAGGTCGTCAGCCTCGCCACGGCCTTCGTCGTGGCTGCCCGCGCTTTCCCCCACACCGCGAAAGTTAAAACGCAGTGTCGTCCAGCCCGCCTGGGTGCAGGCACGCGCCATGGTTTGCACCACTTTGTTGTCCATCGTGCCGCCAAACAGCGGGTGCGGGTGGACGATGATGGCGATACCGCGTGGCGCAGGGAACAAAGCGCTGTCGGGCTGGTCGCGCAGCGCCTGAACCGTACCGGCAACGCCGTACAGGCTGAGTTTTTCAGTGTGCTGGTTCATAGAAAATGCAGCTATTCGCTATTAAATATGTAGCTGCTTGCACTATGCTTTGTTGGGCTACGGCTATATTTGGCACTTATTTTCCGAGATGGGCGGGGGTTAGCAGCCGCTCTACCACTTTGCCGTTTTTTAAATGCGACTCGACGATCTCTTCAATGTCATGTTTGTCCACATAGCTGTACCACACGGCATCGGGGTAGACCACGCACACCGGGCCTGCGGCGCAGCGGTCCAGGCAGCCTGCCTTGTTGACCCGCACTTTGCCAGGGCCATTCAGGCCCGCCGCCTTGACGGCGTTTTTGCAGTGGGCGGCAGCGTCGCCCGCCTGGTGGTCGGCACACGAGGCCTCGCCTGCAGCGCGCTGGTTGGTGCAAAAGAAGATATGCCGCTGGTAGTACGGTGCCTGGGCAGGCGTGGGATGGGTGGTGCTCATAGACTGATTTTATCGGGCAATCAGGTCGCCCTGCGCCGAGTGTCATGCCATGCCAGATGTCACCCCACGCCACAGCAGCACTGGCCTGCACCCTTATGCGGGCACCCTATCGCGCCGGGACAGCTTGGCCAATGCCAGCATGAGCACCGCGTACGGCCATACCCAGCCGATCCATTGCGCCAGCCCATGAAAGCGCACAAAGCGGCCCTGCTCCCAGCTTTGCAAGGTCTGGGCAAAATACGGCGTGCTGGGCACCATGTTGACCTGGCTGAGCTGCCACACCAGAGCCACCAGCAGCAAGGCCAGGCAGGCGCGGCGGGGCAGGCCCATGCTTAGCGTTGCCGCTGCAGCGCCCAGCCACAGGCCGTACCACACCGGCGGCGTGATCCAGCGCCAGGCCTGGTCGGGGCCATAGCTTAAGGCGGCAGACAGACTGCTAGCCATTACAGCTATTGCACAAACAGCTATTAAAAAAATAGCGCGTCGCCATTGCCCCTGGGCATGCGCATAGCCCAGCAGACAGGGCACCAGCAGGCCCAGGGCCACGCAAACCATCTCGCCCAGCGGGGCCATCGGCAACAGGTCTTGGCCGCGCACGGGTAGCCAGACCAAAAACGGGGTGTGCGCCAATGCCGCCTCCAGCGTTGCCTCGACCCGCTCAAACACCTGCCCCAAGCCCAGCGGCACCGCAGGTGGAAACAGCAGGGCGATTGGCCAGGTCAACAACAACACCAGGGCGGTACGCGCGTCGGCAACAAACCAGCGCCTGCGAAAGCGGCTCCAGTGGTCAATGGCACCCAGCTTTTCCAGCGTGTTGGCCAGCCACGCGCCCGCCAGCGCGCCAGCGCTATTGAGCAGCCAGTCTGACAGGGCGGGAACGCGCTGGGGCAAATAGGTTTGCAGCGCCTCCATCAGCAAAGACAGCGCACTGGCCGCGATGGCTACCCACACAATCGGCCAGGGCAGTAGCGTCGTGCGCAGCAAAGCCAGCGTAGCCAAAAATCCTAAAGGGGCATAACCCGCAAAATTGGCAAAGGTGTCAAACTGGCTCCAGTAGTTTGGCCAGGGCGCAGTAAGGTAGGCGAAGGGGCCCAGGCCCTGGTCGCGCCATTCGCTAAACGGATACAGACTGGCATACAGCACCAGCAAGATATACAAGGCCGCAAGCAAAGTGGCCGAGCTGCGGTGGGGTTGCATGGAAGGCAAGAGCGTGCACAGCGGTTGGGTTCAGCGCACTAAAAGGGCTTAACCACCACCAAGACCACGGCGGCGGTGAGCAGCAACACCGGCACTTCGTTAAACCAGCGGTACCACACATGGCTGCGGGTATTGTTGTTTTGCTCAAACTTGCGTAGCAGCAAGCTACAGGCATGGTGGTAGCCCAGAGCCAGCACCACCACCACCAGTTTGGCATGCATCCAGCCATTGCCCGGGCCTTTGCCTATGCCATAGCCCAGCCACAACCAAAAACCCAAGCCCAGCGCGGGCAGCGCCAGCAGGCTCATAAAACGCAGCAGCTTGCGCGCCATCAGCAGCAGGCGCAAACGTTCGTTGGGAGAGTTGTTGGCCAGATCGGCCTGCACCTGGGCCAGGTTGACAAAAATACGCGGCAGGTAAAACAAGCCCGCAAACCAGCTGGTGACAAAAATAATGTGGAAGGCTTTTACCCAGAGCATGCGGCAAGTGTACGCCAGCGCACTGGAATAAAGCATGGGCCAGTGCATGCGCTGCGGTTGAGGCACTGCGCAGCGCGGTGCAGACAAAAAAAAGCCCCAGCATAAGCTGGGGCGGGAAGCCTTTTTGCTGTCACACATTGAGGCACCCGCTCAGGGAGGAAAAGCGGGAAGCGGCGAACCGCTCACTTGATAATTTATCAAAAGATAAAATAAAATTCAAGGGAATCGGCACGATTTTTTGAATTTTTCTAATAACCAATCTTTCAGATGTCTCTTTTGTGACTAATTTCACGAAAATATTAAGCGTTTCGTTTACGTGTCGTTGTTTCGTATGCGTAACTTCTCTTGTGAAGACATTTGTCGGCACATGCAGTGGTGCCGGTTCGAGCTAAAGTGCCTGCTCAGCAAGCATCCATTGGTGTAGACCATACGGCACAATCAGGCCATGACACCCGCCCCCTTTCCCCACAGCCGCCCGCGCCGCCTGCGCCGCGATGCCTTTACCCGCAACCTGGTACGCGAGCATGCCCTTACCCCGCATGACTTGATTTACCCGGTATTTGTGGTGGAAGGCCAACAGCAGCGCCAGGAAGTGAAGTCCATGCCCGGTGTGCAGCGGCTCAGTGTGGACTTGTTGCTGCCCGTTGCAGAACAGTGCGTGCAGCTGGGTATCCCTGTGATGGCCCTCTTCCCGGTGATCGATCCAAGCTTGAAAACCCCCGACGGTCAGGAAGCCTGGAACCACAAAGGCCTGGTGCCGCGCTGCGTGCGCGAGCTGAAAAAACATTTCCCCGAGCTGGGCGTAATGACCGATGTGGCGCTGGACCCCTTTACCTCCCACGGCCAGGACGGTTTGCTGGACGACAGCAACTACATCATCAACGACGCAACGGTGCAACTGCTGGTCAAGCAAGCCCTGGTGCAGGCCGAGGCGGGCGTAGACATCGTCGCCCCCAGCGACATGATGGATGGGCGCATTGGCGCCATCCGCAGCGCACTGGAGGCGCAGGGGCACATCCACACCCGCATCATGGCCTACAGCGCTAAATACGCCAGCGCCTTCTACGGCCCCTTCCGCGACGCGGTGGGCAGCGCGGCCAACCTGGGCAAGGCCAATAAAAAGGTCTACCAGATGGACCCCGGCAACAGCGACGAGGCGCTGCGCGAAGTAGCGCTGGACATTGCCGAGGGGGCCGACATGGTGATGGTCAAGCCCGGCATGCCCTACCTGGACATTGTGCGCCGTGTGAAAGACGAGTTCAAAGTACCCACCTTCGCCTACCAGGTATCGGGCGAATACGCCATGCTCAAAGCCGCCGCCATCAACGGCTGGCTGGACCACGACGCGGTGATGATGGAGAGCCTGTTGGCCTTCAAACGCGCTGGCGCGGATGGCGTGTTGACCTATTTTGCGCTGGATGTGGCGCGTTTGATCCGCCAAAACTGACCCAAAAACCAATTATCAAGCTTATGCAAATTGTCGTCTTCACCCAAGGTAGTTTGCATTTTGTGGATGAATTGCCTAGCAACGCACCGGTTGACGGTTTTGTTTGGGTATTTACCGACCGTGAATCGATTGCGGCGGATTTGCCCAAGTTGCAAACCTTGGCACAGCAGGTCGGCGGT
>JAYVJV010000092.1:0-7804 GCA_043769005.1 Polaromonas sp.
GCGCTCTTTTCCCTCTACTGTGGTGGCCGCGCTCTTGTCTGCTGCCTTGCTCGCCGCCTGCGGCAGCAACGTCGTCAATCCGGTTACCGGCAAAACCGAACGCAGCGTGATGAGCGAGGCTGATGAAATCGCCGAAGGTAAAAAAGCCCATGCGCAGGTGCTTGAAGAGTACGGTGCTCTGAAAAACCCCGCCGTACAGGCGTATGTCAACGAAGTGGGCCAGCGCCTGGCCAAGCAGTCGCAGCGGGCCAATCTGCAATGGACGTTTACGGTGCTTGACAGCCCAGAGATCAACGCGTTTGCATTGCCTGGTGGTTACGTGTACATCACCCGCGGCATCATGGTTTATCTTGAAAGCGAAGCCGATTTGGCCGGCGTGATTGGCCACGAAATCGGCCATGTCACCGCGCGCCACGGCGCGCAGCGCGCCACGCGCCAGCAAAACGCAGGCATGGGCGTGATGGCGGCTAGCGTGCTGGGCGCAATTTTGGAGGCCAAGGGCATGGCGGGTGCCGGGCAGATGGCCAGCGAGGTGTCGCAAACCGCTGCTGCGGGCTACGTAGCCAAGTATGGCCGCGAGCAAGAGCTGCAGGCCGACGGGCTGGGCGCCGAGTACCTGTCGCGCGGCAACATTGACCCGCGCAACATGGTCGATGTGATCAACGTGCTGAAAAACCAAGAGCGCTTTGCCGCCGACCTGGCCCGCGCCCAGGGCCGCCCTGTGCCCGAGCAAAACAGCTGGCTGGCCTCGCACCCCAGCAACGACGAGCGCCTGTCGCAAATCACCCGCCTTTCGGCCCAGTACAAAAACACCGGCAAGTATGTGGACGAGGGCCGCGCGCGCTACCTGCAAATGATTGACGGCATGCCCTTTGGCGAAAGCGCCGAGCAAGGCCTGACGCGCGGGCGCAATTTTTACCACTCGGGTTTGGGCATTGCGCTCACCGCTGCACAGGGCTGGACGATTCAAAACCAGCCCGACCAGATTGCCATCATTAACCCCACCCGCGATGCGGGGCTGACCATCCACCTGGCACCGCCCAACTCGGGCAAAACCCATGATGAGGTCATTCGCAATCTGCTCAAGCCCACGGCGGGGCGTGTAGAGCCGCGCCAAGTCAACGGCATGCCGGCCACCCATTTTGTGGGCGTACAAACCGCACAAAATGGCCAGAAAAACAATGTTGAACTCACCGTAGTCACAGGCCCCAACAACGCCATTTACCTACTGGTCTACGAGGCCAAAGATGCCGCCACCTTGCAGCGAAATATGGCGCAAATGCGCGAGAATGAAAACGGTTTTCGGCCCATGAACCAAAACGATGCCGCCGCCGCCCGCCCCTGGCTGCTGCGCACGGCCACTATGCCACGCGGTGGCTTTGCCGAAATGGCGCGCACGACGCCCCTGGCCAACCCAGAGCAGCAGCTCAAGCTGATTAACGGCGTGTATACCGGTGGCACCATTCCGCCGGGCACCCCCATCAAAGTGGTGGTGCAGTAGGACAGGCTCTCTTACCCTAGCACGGGGGCATCGGGCAGCTCATTGCGCCGCTGGTTGCCCGCCGCCACGGGGTAATGCGCTACCAACAGCGCAGACACTTCCTCTAGCGCTTGGGTCAGGCCATCCTCGTACTGCTTGTTTTTAAACGCCTGTGACATGGTTTGCGCAATCGCCTGCCACTGCGCGCTGCTTACTTTTTCGTTCAGACCCCGGTCGGCCACGATCTCTATGGCGTGCTCGGCCAGCATCAAATAAATCAGCACGCCGTTGTTGTGCGCAGTGTCCCACACCCGAAGCTTGCTAAACATCATCAAGGCGCGCTCACGGGCCAGCGCGCCGCGCCAGATATAGCTGCTGGGCAGGGACGACTCTATGCAAATACGCACCTCGCCACTGTGGCGCTGCTCGCTGGCGGCTACGCGGCGCATCAGGCGCTCGACCATGCTGGCGGGAACGGCGCGGCGTGTGTCGCCCTCGTCCAGCCAGCGGTGGTGCAGTAAGCGTTTGAGTTTTTTAAACATGCTGCGCGCCCTTACCAGTCACCCGAGGCACCGCCGCCACCAAAGTCGCCGCCACCACCCGAGCCAAAACCTCCGCCGCCACCGCCGCCGCCAAAACCACCACCACCCATAGCGCCACCATACCCACCCCCATACCCACCGCCCCGGCCAGAGCGGGCCATGCTGCCCAGCCCCGACATCAGCGTAAACAGCAGCGCCGCAATAAAAGCCAGGCCCGCAATGGCGATGCTGGTGGTAATAAAAAATGCAGCCGCCCCCACCGCACCGCCGGTGACGAAGGAACCAAATTTGCGGCCCAACATGCTCTTGGCAATCGCCCCGCCAATGGGTACGGCAAACAGCAAGAAGATGGCAAAGTCCATCCACTGCAAATCACCTAAGCCCCCCATGCCGCCCTGCCCCGCAGCCGTGCTCTGCGCTACCTCGGGCAGCGCTTCGCCATTCACGCGGCTGATGATGCGGTCCACCCCCGCGTTCAAGCCGCCCGCATAGTCCCCGGTGCGAAACTTCGGCGTAATGGCCTCGTCAATAATGTGTTTGGCCGCCAGGTCGGGCACCGCGCCCTCTAGGGTTTTGGCCACCTCGATGCGTACCCGTCGGTCGTCCTTGGCCACGATCAGCAGCAGGCCATCGCCCACGCCCTTGCGACCCACTTTCCAGGTGTTGCCCACCCGGTTGGAGTAGCTCACAATGTCCTCGGGCTGGGTAGTGGCCACCATCAACACGATGATCTGCGAGCCCTTGCTGCGCTCAAAAGCGGCCAGCTTGTCCTCCAGCGCCTCGCGTGCGCCGCCCAGGGTGCCGGTGGTGTCGATCACATGCGCCGTGAGTGCGGGAATCGGCTGCAGGTTTTGCGCCTGCACGCTGCCTGCCCACACCACCAGCCATATCAGCACGCCGAGCAAACCCGCACGCAGCCACGCACAGGGCTGCATGCGCAGTGCGCCAGGCAAATGTGACAGGTCGTACATGCTATTTATTTAATAGCTGCTTACGCTATATTTTATTGGGCTAGAGGCCAAAAATCTTGTTATTTCTTGGTGAAATCAACGGTTGGCGGCGCACTGATCTGCGCTTCATTCTCCACCGCAAAGGTCGGCTTGGTGGCGTAGCTAAACGCCATCGCCGTCAGGTTGGTAGGAAAGCTGCGGGTGAGTACGTTGTACTCTTGAATGGTTTTGATATAGCGGTCGCGCGCCACGGTAATACGGTTTTCGGTGCCTTCCAGCTCCACGCGCAGGTCTTTAAAGCCCTGGTTGGCTTTGAGGTTGGGGTAGTTTTCACTCACGGCCATCAAGCGGCTGAGCGCACCCGACAGCTCGCCCTGCACGGCCTGAAACTTTTTAAATGCCTCGGGGTTGTTCAGCGTCTCGGGCGTGATGGTCATGGCGGTGGCCTTGGCACGCGCCTCAACCACCTTGGTCAGCGTATCCTGCTCAAAATTGGCCTCGCCTTTGACGGTGCTGATGATGTTGGGAATCAAGTCGGCACGGCGTTTGTACTGGTTGAGCACGCCGCTCCAGGCTGATTTGGTCTCTTCGTCCAGACGCTGAAAGTCGTTATAGCCGCAGCCCGTGAGCAGCAGCGCGGTAACGGTGGCGATGGTGATGGCAAAAAAGCGATTCATAGGTGCTCCAGAAAATTAAGCCAATAAGTAATTGTGAACCAATAGTACTATACATGGACACCTGTTTCGCTTTTTCAAGCCCTGGCTCCGCTAAGCAAAAGCGAGCACTGCACAGTCTCCCCGCGAAGCGGCCACAGCTCGGGGCGCACGCCCATAGTGCATGCTCTGGCGCGAAGCCGCACGGTTTGCGAGAGGCGACGCTACAAAACCGCAGCAAAACGCAAAGCTACTACCATCCAAGCCCCACATGCAGCGGCAAATACACCGCCATGCCGCCAACGATGCAGCCCAGCGTGCTCTTGCGCCAATAAAACACCGCAGCCCCGGCCGCTGCGCCGTACAGCCGTGCATCTTCGAAGCTAGCGATCAGCGCGCCTTGCGACATGACGATCTCGGGGATGATGACGGCGGCCAGGGCGGCGATGGGGGCGTATTGCAGGCCGCGCTCGGCCCAGTGGGGGAGCTTCCAGTCGCGCTGGGAGATGAAAAAGAACGAGCGGGCGATGACGGTGACGCAGGCCAGGCCCGCGATGGTCAGCAGCGTCCAGCCGTCGGTCTCGCCGGGGCTCATGCTTTGCCCTCGGCGGCATTATCAGCGCGGGATGGGCGCAGCTTTTCCAGCGACAGGCACACCACTACGGCCACGCAGATGGCCACCAAGATGTTGAGCTTGAGCGGCAGCGCAAACGCCAGCACCGCCGCCGCGCCCGCCACGCCTGCCGACACCATGCGCAGGCGCGAGCTGGCCAAAGAGCAGGCAATACCCAGCAGCGCCAAAATACCTGCAAAGCCCAGGCCCCAGTGCTGCGGGATGAAGTTGGCCAGCACAATGCCCACCACGCCCGCACCGACCCAACTGCACCAGTTGACAAAGCAATTGCCCGCCAGATAGGCATCCTGCGCTTGCAGTTGCATCCGGTTGCACGCAGCGCAGGCGTGTGAAAGCGCTGGGTAAACATCACGTAGCTCAAATCTGCCGTGAAGTAGCCACTCATCAGCCTGCGCCACAGCGGCTGATGCATCACATAGGCGCGCAAGTGGATACTGAAGACCACAAAGCGCAGGTTGACGCAAAAGCCGGTGGCCAGCACCACCCAGATGGGCGCACCGGCGATGATGAGGGGCATGGCGGCCAGTTGCGAGCTGCCTGCAAAAACAAACAGCGCCATGCAAAGCGACTCGACTAGGCTCAGGCCGGACTTCATCATGGCCACACCGGTCATCAAGCCCCAGGCGGCGATGCCGGGGGCGGTGGGCAGCATGTCGCGTGCGCCCTGGGCAAACTCGGGGTGCCGCCACAGGGGTGTGGCACGGGATTTATTCAAAACGCTGGCCCACCTGGAGCGCAAACCCGCGCAGAAAATCGGCTGCAGCCAAGCGCTTGCCGCCTGCGCGTTGCAGCTCGGTCAGCCGCAGCGCGCCATCCCCGCACTGCACGCTGATACCATCGTTATTTACCTGCAAAATATGGCCATAACCCAATAAATCAGTGCGTAAGCAGCTATCAATATCAGAGCGAATGATCTTCACTGTTTCACCCAAAATCTGTGTCGTGCAGCCTGGCGCAGGGGTCAAGGCCCGCACTTTGCGTTCGATGGCGGCGGCGCTCATGCTCCAGTCAATACGTGCTTCGGCTTTGTCGATCTTGTGGGCATAGGTGATACCCAGCGTGGCAGCTTGTGCGGCATCGTTCACGCCTGCGGGTAGTCGTGGCTGGGGCGTGCGCGTGAGGCCACCGCGCTCTCGCTGCTGCAAGGCCTGTACGATGCAGCGCCCGCCCAGGGCGGCCAGTTTGTCGTGCAGGGTGGGGGTGGTATCGGTGGCTTCTATCGCCAGTATTTCCACTAGCAGCATGTCGCCCGTGTCCAGCCCGGCATCCATCTGCATGATGGTGATGCCGGTGTGGCTGTCGCCCGCCTCGATGGCGCGGTGGATGGGGGCTGCGCCGCGCCAGCGCGGTAGCAGGGAGGCATGGATATTTAAACAACCCAGGCTACGTGTCCCCACGCTTGCCACTGCGTGTGCTGCGCTGCCCCCAGTCGGGGAAGGGGCCCCGACTTCGTCAGGACGTAGGGCCTTCGCGGCTAGGGACGGCCCGTCGCCGCTCATCACATCCAGCACCCACTGCGGCAAAATTAATCCGTAGGCCGCCACCACCATCACGTCGGCCTGGGCGGCTTCTATCGCAGCGCGGGCGGCCGCTGCATCGTCCGGGTATTTGCCGTCCAGGCGCAGACTGCGCGGCTGGGCTAGCGCAATGCCGTGCTGCTGCGCGCACTGCTTGACGGCCGAGGCGTGCAACTGCAAACCGCGCCCTGCGGGGCGGTCGGGCTGGGTGAGCACCAGAGGCACCTGGATACCCGCGTGCAACAGGGCCTGTAGCGCCGTAGCGGCAAACTCTGGCGTGCCTGCAAATATTGCCTTCATGCCTGGGCCTCTACTTCAACCGTGACCGGCACCCGCTGCGCCAGGGCGCACATCAGCTCGTAGCCTACGGTGCCTGCGGCAGCGGCTACTTCGTCGATGGCCAGCACCGCGCCGTTGCTGGCGCGGCCCCACAGCGTGACCTCGCTGCCCATGGCGGCTTGCGGCAAGTCCGTGATGTCTACCGTGATCATGTCCATACTCACACGGCCCAGGGTGCGGGTGCGCAGGCCGTCTACCAGCACGGGGGTGCCCGTGGGGCACAGGCGCGGGTAGCCGTCGGCATAGCCGCAGGCCACTACGGCTATGCGCATTGGCTTATCGGCTACAAATGAGGAGCCATATCCGACACTACTCCCCACAGATATTGCGTAAGCAGCTATTATTTTGCTAGCTAATGTCATGCTGGGTTGCAAGTCCCAGTGGGCTATGCTGTGCTCTGGATAGTCGGTGCTGCTGCCATACAAGGTGATGCCGGGGCGCACCCAGTCGCTGCGCAAAGCATCGGCACCATAGCGCAGGTTGGCTGCGCTGTTGCTCACGCTTCGCTCGCCAGGCAGGTCTTGCGTGGCAGTGTTAAACACGGCCAACTGGTGGGCTATGCCGTCCTGCCCCAGCCGCAGTCCATCGGCATCGCTAAAGTGCGTCATCAGCGAAATCTCGTCCACCTGGGGCAAGGCGTTCAGGCGCGTCCAGGCACTGCGGTAGCTCTCTGGCTTAAAACCCAGTCGGTTCATGCCCGAGTTCATTTTCAGGAATACCCGGTGCGGCGCATTGGTTTTGTGGGCTGCCAGCATGTCAATTTGCTCGCTGCAATGCACCGTGTGCCACAGCGACAGGCGCGAGCACAGCTCCAGGTCGCGTGCGTCAAACACGCCCTCCAGCAGCAGTATGGGCCCGCGCCAGCCCAGGTCTCGCACGCGTTGGGCCTCGGCCAAGTCCAAGAGGGCAAAACCATCTGCGCCGCGCAGGCCGTCAAACACACGCTCGATGCCGTGGCCATAGGCATTGGCTTTGACCACCGCCCACACTTTGGCATCGGGCGCAGCCGCACACGCCCGCGCCAGGTTGTGGCGCAATGCGCTGGTGTGGATGGTGGCCAAAATAGGGCGCGGCATGGCAAGCTGGCGTAAGGAGATGCAGGTTTAAGCGACTGTCAAGCAGGTAACTCGCTAGTGTAGGCGGGATCGAATGGGTCTGCCTTGAACCCGCTCCATGCTATAAAGTCGCATCGTTGCAAAACTATTGAGATTTATCGAAGTGAAACGCGGTTTTTATACAATTATGTCGGCGCAGTTTTTCAGCTCACTGGCTGATAATGCATTATTTGTGGCTGCCGTAGAACTGCTGCGTACCAGCGGCGAACCCGAGTGGAAAAGCGCCGCACTGGTGCCCATGTTTGCACTGTTTTATGTCGTGCTGGCCCCTTTTGTAGGTGCCTTTGCCGACTCACAGCCCAAAGGCAAAGTCATGCTGATAAGCAATACCGTCAAAGTGGCGGGGTGTTTGATGATGCTGTTTGGCGTGAACCCGCTACTGTCGTATGCGGTCGTGGGCCTGGGTGCTGCGGCGTACTCGCCTGCCAAGTATGGCATCTTGACTGAGCTGCTACCCGCCTCGCAACTGGTCAAAGCCAATGGCTGGATAGAAGGTCTGACCATTGCCTCCATCATTTTGGGCGTGCTGGTGGGCGGCCAGCTGGTGGGGCCTGTGCTGCCCCAATGGCTGCTG